>JBGCFK010000425.1:0-4865 GCA_045106875.1 Paracoccaceae bacterium
TGGGCAGCCCACCACAGGGACTGTTGTCCCGCTTACGGCTGGCCTTGCTAAAGAGGCAGGCACAGGCGTTAGACGGTGCGATCTGCACCTCGCATGAATGCATGCGCCAGCTTCTGTCGCTGAGCGGTGGACGGCTGCCATGTAGCGTCGAGCGCCCACAAATCGTTGCGCGCTACGGGAGCTCTTCAAAGCCAAGGGCCCGCCGCTTGCTCTATCTGGGGCGGATAGAAGAGAACAAGGGCGTCTTCCTCTTACTTGAGGCTTTCGAGGCATTGAAGGACAGCCATACCCACCTGTCGCTGGATTTCGCGGGTACCGGCTCGTACCAGGCCGCTCTTGAAACGCGCATCCGTGCACGGGACGATGATCGGGTGCGCTATCTTGGATCTCTTACGTCCGAGGGCGTTCATGCCGTTCTTGCAGATGCCGATCTCCTGGTCTGTCCAACTATGACGACGTTCAACGAGGGGCTTGCGCTTGTCGGATTTGAGGCGGCTGCGCATGGTGTACCGTCTGTACTGAGCTCCATCGTGCCGGCCCAGGATCTGCTGGGCGATGGTTGTGCCGTATTCGAAGCTGATAGTCTCGAGGGGCTCACCAGTACCTTGGCCGTTCTGATCGGGAATGATGCCGCCTTTGCAAACCTCTGCGCTGGACTGAAGCCCGTTACGGACCAGATTTATGACCGCTCGGCTTCCTGGGGATCGCGGCTCTGCCAAGCGATCTTGCAAGAAACCCTTCCGCGGTCCGTACGGTGATCCAGCTTGAAGGAGAAAACCATGATTAGACGCGCCGCCGAAAAGCTCACGCAAATTGGGCAGTTACTTTCCCATGCGACGACGCCTTGGCCGCTGATCCTGGACAGCCTCCGGCTGCAAAAGGCACTCTATGACGTCCGGCTAAAAGACGGCACCGTTTTCAGGCTGATGCCCCGGCAGGGCGACTGGTTTACCGTCTACGAAGGCAATATCCGCAAGGACTATCTGCAGCACGGTATCCGTCTAGGGTACGGCGATGTGGTGGTCGATATCGGTGCAAATTTCGGGGCCTTCTCGGTGCTGGCCAGCCAGATCGTTGGAGAGACCGGCCATGTTTATGCTTTCGAGCCCAATCCCGAAACTCATGCCCGGCTGACTGAGACGATCCGTACGAACGACTGCACCAATGTGACGATCTTTAACGAAGCTGTGGGGCCTGCAGATGGCACGTCCGATTTTTTCATTTTCGAGAAGTCGGCCTATGCTTCGCTCCACCAGGGGCTGGATGCGCGCACGGATGTCGAGGCGCAGCGGGTAACGGTTGCATCCCGGACGATCTCTGCGGTGCTGGCCGAGACCGGGCGCGACATTTCGCTGATGAAGATCGACTGTGAAGGCGGAGAGTATGCGATCTTTGATGCTTTGACGGCCGAGGACATGGCGCGGATCCCGCAGATCACTATGGAGATGCATCATCTGCTGGGCAGGTCGCCTGCGGAACTCAGGGAAAAGCTTGCCGCGTTCGGTTACGTGCTGCACGGGGACAACCCGCTGGCAGCGCTCCATGGTTAGAGGTCGCTCAAGCCTCAAGTTTCCGGTAGGATTGTGCCCAACTTGATGCGACGGCTTCCCATCGGAAACGCGTCTCGGCAATCTCGCGGGCCCGGGCGGCAAGCCTGTCTGCCTCGGCCCCATTGGTCGCCAGACGATCCATGGCCCGAGCTAGTTCGGTCACGACATGTGCCTCACTGTCCGGTTCGATGTAAATAGCGCTCTGATCGTCCGCCAGCATGGCAGGGCCGCCCCAGTTCAGCGCTACTACCGGCAGGCCGATCATCATTGCCTCCTGGACCACAATCCCGTTGGAATCCGCAAGCGAGGGAAAGATGAAGCCACGCTTGCCCCGGTAGGCCTCGAGGATCTGGTCATGGTCGATCCAGCCGTGAAAGGTCACGTGGTCTGCTAGATTGAGTTCGCGGACGGTCTGTTGCAAGAAGGAGAGCGCGTCCCCGGTGCCGTAGACGTGCAGATGTACCCTTTGGGTGGTTTGCGCCAATGCCTTGATCGCCAGGTCGAAGGCCTTCACGTCGATGAGCCGCCCTATGCAGACAAAGTCGAAGCTCTCGCCTGCATGCTCGTGCCGTGGCAGATCTGCTAGATGGTCCGCAACCCCGGAATCCACCACATCGATGAACTGCGTCACGCTGGCACCCGCCAAGAGTAACGATTCCTTGGTTCGTTCGTAACCCGAGACCAGCAGCACCCGTGCTTGGCGCTTTTCTGGGAAAAGGCGGCCTAGGATCCGTTGGGTTATTGCGTGCAGGCGCTCACGAAGCCGGTCCTTGAACGGCATGCGCGCCGAGAAAGCAGGGGGATAATAAATATTTCCCGACAGCGGGCCCATGACCAAATCAAAGTCGCGAGGTGGTAAGCGTAGGGCTACTGGCGAGATCGGTGCGATATAGTGCAGGATACAGCTTGCTGGATCGAGCTCCAGCCGGTCGATCAGCCGGCTCGCACACCAGTGGAAGTAAAGCCCAAGCAAGTTGCGGAAGATCACTGATTTCCAGAGCAGGATCTGGAAACCCCCATCCGGGATCACGTGCCAAGTATTGGGTGGAAACCCCTTAGCCAGTTCGTCCGCACAACGCCCG
This sequence comes from Paracoccaceae bacterium, assembly GCA_045106875.1. GTDB lineage: Bacteria > Pseudomonadota > Alphaproteobacteria > Rhodobacterales > Rhodobacteraceae > Thermohalobaculum. The sequence goes on from JBGCFK010000425.1 coordinate 2,633, forward strand.
TGCGAGAGGATCAGGAAATCATAACCCGAGGCCTGAAGGTGTTTGGCATATTGCCAAGCTTTAATGGCTTCGCCACCGAACTTCTCGCTGATATTGGTTGAGATCAGGATGATCGTCTTATCGGTGTGGACCATGGAGTCGCTTCATCCCTTGAAGGCGCGCAGCCGATTGCGCATGCGGCGGGTCTGGGCGACTAAGCTCGAGATCACCGGAGCACGGTCGAGCCAGCTAAGCTCGTGAATATCTGTGCGTGATGCGCGTTGGCGGGCGATAGCGGGCGTGAACATGAAGGACTGTATATCCGGATTATCTTTGCGGAACCAGGAATAAGCTCCATCCACGTGCATCGGCCCGCCTTCAGAATCGCCACCCTTGCGCTCCGCCATGGCGGAGAGATAGGCCTCGGCACAGCGGCTGGCCTTGCAACTGAGCGCAATGAAATGGGTCAGGCGCAGCCCGTTGGTGGGCTCCAAGGGCAGGCAGGCAGGCGATGCTGTATCTTGGTGCTCGTCCAGCCCGCCATGCACGAAGTCCCAAGCCGTATCTTCCAGGGCCGCGAGGCAGCGGTCTGCATGGCCTAGAAAACTGGGCGACCAGTCGACGTCATCTTCCAGGATCAGGATCCGCCCCAGATCCTCGGCCTTGGCCGTGCGTAAGATGCCAAGATGGCTCATGAAACAGCCGCACGCGCCGATCGAGGGCCATTCCCCGGAGCTCTCGGGCCGGACCGCTTCGAACAGGCGCAGCGGTGCGCGCTCCAAGTCTAGGCCGATTAGTCCGAGCTGGGCTTGTATTTCGCTACGCCGATCGCTCCGGGTCTTGAGGTTGATGATGAAGACTGCATCGAAGAGCATCGCCAACCGCTGTCCGATGATGGGGTTGACAGAGTCTGGCATCGGCAGGTCCTCATGGTACGATCTCCGGTTATCCAAATTTATCATGATCAATTAGCCTACTCCAGAAATTTGGCGCCGGAGCCCATCCTGCCCCCTATCGCCCCCGGCTCCAGGCTGCATAGTTGCGCCGCCCGCCAAACCGCACGGTCACGATCACGGTGACATAGACGAGATAGTTGAGCGGAGCGGCCAGAAAGAGCCGTAGATGATCGGTCGGGCGCAGATCCGCCTTGCCCTCGTTTGCCGGCAGGCTAGGAAATTTCTCGGCTATTTCCTGGATCCCTACATCCTGGCGGCGGCGGACGCGCACCAGCGTGGCGAATCCCTCGGCCATGGGCCAGAGATAGGTCGCATTGACCAGGTGGCGCTCGTGTGGCTGAAACAGTAGCCGGACATACCCGTCATCTGAGATGATCCGGGGAAAGCTCTGCCACTTGCCGCGGCCTGCCGCGTTAACCGCGAAAAGACCCGCACCCGGTACGTCTTGGGTCAAAAAGGGCAGGCGCACCCAGAGATCAGCGAAGCGCTTGGTGACCCAGCTTTTGGCCGGAGCGACCACCAGTCGTCCGCTGGCATAGGCCGGCTCTGGTCGATCCAGCACCGCTTGGATCTGCGCCAGCAACCCCAGGCCACAGGTGATGTCCGCATCTAGATACATCCGGGCGCCGCCGCTAGCTGCCGCATCGCCGTGGTCGAGCGCTCCGGGCTTGCCACCCTCGGGGATGTCCAGGACCGTGAATCCCCAGAGCCGCGCCTTGGCCTGGCCGCTAAATTTCTTGGCAACCGCCACCGTTGCATCCGTGCAACCATTGGCGACTACGATGATCTCGACAGGCCCAGTAGCCCCCTCCTGCGCCATGAGGGAGGCGAGACAGGTACCGAGATAGGCTTGCTCATTATGGGCCGGGATGATGATGCTGAGCATAAGGTCCTCTGGCGCGAACGAAGTTGCCTATCATTGCTTGGACTGGCATAGCAAGCTTGCGTGGCAGGGCTGGACACGAAGCTTCGATTGGGCATTGTGCTATCATTTCGACCTGACCGGAAAGTGCTTTCTTTATGCTATCAGACCCTGCTAGCGCAGTCCTTGATCGGGTCGCCTATCTGACAGGTGAATATCCCAAGGCTAGTCACACGTTCATCCAGCGCGAAGTCGAGGGATTGCGAACGGCGGGGATTGAGGTCGTCCCCTGTTCAGTGCGCCGTGTCGATATGGAAAACCTGACCGGGCCTGAAGAACGCGCGGCAATGTCTGAGACCTTCCAGGTTTTGGACAAGACCCGGAATCCGTTGCGGCTGGTTGTGGCGCATCTCGGGGTCCTGGCCCATGCGCCAGA
>JBGCFK010000426.1:0-5202 GCA_045106875.1 Paracoccaceae bacterium
TCTGGTGTGCCATCTGGACGTACAGGTTTTCTTCCTACCGCCGGATTGCTGCTGCAAGGCCTGCTGGACACTTTCGCCACCGAGCAGATCGTCATCTCGGGCTTTGGTCTGCGTGAAGGGCTGTGCTTTGAGTACCTTTCATTGGCTGCGAAGCGCGAGGACCCGCTTATCTCGACCTGTGTGGGTCAGGAGAATACCCGCGCGCGCGTGCCGGGCTTTGGGCGAGAGCTTGGACGTTGGATCCTGGATGCATTGGGGCCGCAGGATGCGGATGAGGAACGTCTGATCCGTGCAGCCTGTCATCTTGTGGATGTGTGCTGGCGTGCGCACCCAGACTATCGTTCGCGTAGTTGTATCGAGGTCGTGACAAGGGTAAACGTTTCGGGCGCTGGCCACTGGGGGCGCGCATACATGGGCGCCATGCTGCTGAACAGGTACAAGGGCGGACGTAAGGCCACCGCATCAACGCCCGAAATGGGACTTCTGTCTGATAAAGAGCGCGCTCGAACAGCGGCGATCGGCGCGATGATGCGGCTGGGCTGCACGATCTCGGGCGCGACGCCGGGCTATCTGAAGCTCTGCCCGCTCAGCCTGGATGACGATACCCTGACGCTCTCGCCACATGGCGATGCGGATGTCGTGATGGGTGAAGAAATAGAGAAAAGATTGACGCAAGCTGCCAAGGCATTTGGCGTTTCGCCTCACATCGAGAACTGACATTCGTGCAAGGCTTCGGGCTTGGCCCGAAACGCTTCAACACGCTTCAAACATCGCCTTCACCTTCTCGCCATCATAGGGTTGCTCGGTCAGGCGTTCGGCCTCCCACTCGCTCCGCTCGGCGGCGAAGAAATCCCCACCATAGACGTGCAGCGCGCAAGTGAAGCGCGGGATCGGATTGGTTACGGAATGCACCACGTCCATACCAAGCGGCGAGACGTCACCTGTGGACATGTTCTTGGCGCCAGCGGCCTCGATCCGACCGTCCGGATCATCCTTGATCTTGCGCCAGAAAATGTTGTCCTCGCGTCCGCTGTAGATCCCAATGACGGCCCACATGCGATGGTCATGCGGCATGATCGTCATCATCGGCTTCCAGACGAGGTTCAGGATGGTCAGCTCTGGCGACGAATAGATTGGCGACAGTCCGCCTTTCGTGGGCTCGCCAACGGCCCGCATGACCTGACCCGGATCCTGCATCGCGCGGGCCACGACTTCATTGACGGTCTTGTGGGTAGGATCCGCCAGCACCGCGGTACGGCAATCTTCGATAAAATGGTCCAGATCGAACATGTCTCTCTCCCCTCAATCGTGTAGAGGGTACAGAAATCCCCGTGCCTTGCCAAGGAAACCGCCGTGCCGCGCGTCCAAGGGTCAAGCTGCCTTGCACGGGGTAGGCTTTGCCCCTACACCCTGAGCCCGATCGTGACCGGACCCATGAGAGATATGCCATGCGCCTGACCCGCTATTTCCTGCCTGTGCTCAAGGAAACGCCTTCCGAGGCGCAAATCGTATCGCACCGGCTTATGCTGCGCGCCGGCATGATCCGTCAGGCCAGTGCCGGTATCTATTCCTGGCTGCCGCTCGGCTACAAGGTCCTGCGCCGGATCGAGCAGATCGTGCATGAAGAACAGCAGCGAATGGGCGGAATTCCAGTGCTGATGCCGACCATCCAGTCCGCAGATCTTTGGCGTGAAAGCGGGCGCTATGACGACTATGGCGCCGAGATGCTGCGCATCACCGACCGGCAGGGCCGTGACATGCTCTATGGCCCCACAAACGAAGAGCAGATCACCGAGATTTTCCGCGCTTCTTCCGGGTCCTACCGCGATGTGCCAAAGCAACTCTACCACATCCAGTGGAAGTTCCGCGACGAGGTCCGCCCTCGCTTTGGTGTCATGCGGGGCCGTGAGTTCCTGATGAAGGACGCGTATTCCTTCGATCTGGATCGTGACGCGGCTATGCATTCCTATAACCAGCAGATGGCGGCTTATTTGCGCACCTACGAACGCATGGGACTGAATGCGATTCCGATGCGGGCCGAGACGGGGCCAATCGGGGGCGATCATAGCCACGAGTTTCTGGTGCTGGCACCCACGGGCGAATCCGGTGTGTTCTATGACAGCGCGATCACTTCCAAGACCCTGGGCAATCGCGAGATCAACTGGGACAGTCGGGATGAGCTGCAGGCGATCTTCGACGAATGGACCGAGCCCTACGCGCGCACGGACGAGACCCATGACGCTGCAGAATTTGAAGCCGTTCCTGAAGACCGCCGTGTCGAGGGTCGCGGGATCGAGGTTGGTCAGATCTTCTATTTCGGCACCAAATACTCCGAGCCGCTGGGTGCGGTCGTGGTCGCGCCTGATGGCGAACGCGTGCCCGTTCATATGGGCTCGTACGGGGTCGGCGTGTCGCGGCTGGTGGGTGCAATCATCGAGGCCAGCCATGATGACAACGGCATCATCTGGCCAGAAGGCGTGACTCCGTTCCATGTGGGCCTCGTGAACTTGCGCCAGGGCGATACGGCATCCGACGCCGCGTGCGACGAGATCTATGGCGCGCTGACTGCTGCAGGTCTGGACCCGCTCTACGATGATCGGGATACCCGCGCAGGCGACAAGTTCGCGACTATGGACCTGATCGGCTTGCCGTGGAGGATAACCGTGGGTCCGCGCGGACTGAAGGCGGGAACGGTCGAACTGACCTCGCGCAAGTCGGGCGAGACCGAGAACGTCTCGCCCGCGGCCGCTGTCGATCGGATCAAGCAGATCTACGGCCTCTGAGATGTTCTCGAGCCTGGAGTGGATGATTGCAGGGCGGTATCTGCGCGCGCGGCGCAAGGAAGGCGCGATATCTGTCATTGCCGGGTTTAGCCTTGTGGGCATCCTGCTGGGCGTTGGCACACTGATCGTCGTCATGTCCGTGATGAATGGATTCCGTGCCGAACTGGTCAAACAGATCGTGGGTGCGCAACCGCATGTGCTGGTTATGGGCCCCTCGGGCAAAGGCATTGAGGACTATGATGCTTTGGCCGATCGCCTTGTACGCCAGCCCGGCGTCACGCGCGCTGCGCCGCGTATGGAACAGACCGTGATGGCGACGGGCAATGGTGGCGAAGCGACGGGCGTGGTGGCTCGTGGATTGCGCCCCGAGGACCTGGCCACTCTGCCGGGGATTGCTGACCCCGAGGAAGCGTTTGGTGATATAGCTGACTTTCCAGATGGGGTTGCTCTTGGCGACGCGGTGGCGCGCAAACTGGGCCTGTTTGTGGGCGACAAGATCTCGCTCATCACCCCGCCCAACAAGACCACGGCTTTTGGACGTATTCCAACGCGTAGATCCTATACGGTCGTCTACATTTTCCGCACAGGTTACTTCCCGTATGACAGTCAGTTCATCTTCCTGCCGCTTGCGACTGCGCAGGGCCTACTGAACAAACGGGGCCGCGTGGACGGCATCGAGGTGAACGTGGCCGAGCCGGATGCGCTGTCGCGCAGGGATAGTCAGACAGGGCTTCATCAAGACCCGGTGAGCCGTGCGCTGGCACCCGAGATAGGCGCTGCCAACTTTCTGTGGAATTGGAAAGACGCCAACGGGGCGTTTCTGGGGGCCTTGGCCGCTGAACGTGCCGCGATGTTTGTCATCCTGTCCCTGGTCATCCTTGTGGCCGCGCTCAACATCATTTCCGGATTGATTATGCTGGTGAAGGAAAAGGGTCAGAACATTGGAATCATGCGTACATTTGGAATGACACGTGGTTCTATTCTGCGAGTTTTCTTCATTTGCGGCATGTCCATTGGCGTGATCGGGACAATCCTTGGCGTCATCGGTGGAGTGCTGTTCACGACGTATATTCAGGAGATCCAGGGTTTTCTTGAGGCGTTGCTCGGCGTCTCACTTTGGCCGGTTGAAGTGCGCGGCATCAGCTCGATCCCTGCCGAGATGCACTGGGAGGACGTGGCGACCACTGTCGGTGTCGCGATGCTGCTGTCTCTGGTGGCCACTTGGTACCCGGCGCGGCGTGCCGCACGGCTCGATCCTGTGGAGGCGCTGCGCTATGAATAATGCGCTGCAACTGTCTGGGGTTGCACGGCACTTCAAGCAAGCGGCAGGTGTGTTGGAGGTTCTGCGCGGTGTCGACCTGACCATCGAAGCCGGCGAAGTTGTGGCTTTGGTCGCGCCCTCCGGAGCTGGCAAATCCACGCTGCTGCAGATCGCTGGTCTGCTGGACACGCCTACGGGAGGGACAGTCTCAATCGCGGGGCAGGACCTGACCGGAAAAGGTGATGATGCGCGTACGGCTGCACGCAGCCAGCTCCTTGGTTTCGTGTACCAATTCCACCATCTGTTGCCCGAGTTCACGGCGTTGGAGAATATCTCGCTTCCGCAACGCACAGCAGGACACAGCGTCGCTGATGCCGAGGCAAGGGCGACTGAGCTGCTGACCAAGGTTGGTCTGTCCGACAGGGCCACGCACAGGCCGGCCGAACTTTCAGGCGGAGAGCAGCAGCGCGTCGCGATCTGCCGTGCCTTGTCCAACAATCCCAAGCTGTTGCTGGCTGATGAGCCGACCGGGAACCTGGATCCCGGCACCTCCGCACGGGTCTTTGATATGCTTCTCGATGTCGTGCGCGATACCGGGCTTGCTGCACTGATTGCTACGCACAACCATGACCTCGCGGGGCGGATGGACCGCATTGTGCGGCTGGATGCGGGTGTTGTTGTCACATGAGGACGGCTCTGGTCACCGGCGCGGCGCGCGGCATCGGTCTCGAGACGGCCAAGCAGTTTCTGGCTGATCGATGGCAGGTCGCGTTGCTTGACATTGACGGCCCGGCTCTGGACGCAGCGGCAGCGGCCCTTGATGCGCCCGAGCGCGTTCTCGCCCTGACCTGCGATGTCGCCATGGACGCGCAAGTCGGTGCTGCCTTCGCCGACGTCGCAACCCGTTTTGGACGCCTTGATGCGCTGGTCAACAACGCCGGGACAGCTGTGTTCAAGCCGGTTGGCGAGACCACCCCGGACGAATGGCGCAGGGTGGTCGATGTGAACCTGACCGGGCCATTCCTTTGTATGCAATCGGCGGTGCCGTTGATGTCGCCGGGCGGCGCGGTGGTGAATATCGCGTCCATCTCGGGTCAGCGCGCCTCGACGCTGCGCGTGGCTTACGGGACTTCAAAAGCAGGTCTGATGCATCTGACC
>JBGCFK010000427.1:0-4155 GCA_045106875.1 Paracoccaceae bacterium
GGTCCATGGCCTCGCCGCGCCTACGAGCTGCTTCGATGAAGACCTGGAGGTTGGCGCGCGCCTCTGCCTGGCCGGTGAAGTCGTCCAGTCGCTCGGGCCGGAGTGCACGCTCTGGCGTGTCGTCCACCTGCGGATCGGGGCGGACAATCGGATCGGGCTCAACCATCTGTTATCCTTAGAGGTTCTTGCCCAGAAGGCGGAGCGCGGCTCTGATGAGGCTCGCTTCATCGGCTGCGTCACGGCTTGCGTCCGCAACGGCTTCCGCTGCCTCCATTCGGTCATAGCCAAGGTTGACGAGTGCGGACAGCGCCCCTGCACTTGCCGCCAAGGCGCCATCCTCTGCCACAGGCGCAGAAGCGGCCAACTGAGGCGACGCTGAATGGGGTGGGGCGTCAGCCCCGCCATGTCCCGTCAAGGGAGTGGCCGCCTGCTGTCCCGACGCAGCCAATGCCATCATTGCGGGCGCTTTGCCTTTCAACTCGGTGACGATCCGGGTTGCCAGTTTTGGTCCAACCCCCGGCGTTGCCTTGATTGCCATTGCATCGCCTGCGGCCAGCGCCCGGGTAAGTCCACCGATCCCCAGCGTGCCGAGCATCGCCAGTGATACCTTCGCCCCCACGCCTTGAACGGATGTCAGAACCCGGTGCCATTCACGCTCGCCAAGGGTTGGGAACCCATACAATTGCAGCAGGTCCTCGCGTACAACCATATCGGTGTAAAGCGCTGCCACTTCACCCGATCCCGGCAATGCGCGGAGGGTGGCGGGGCTGCAATAGACGGCATAGCCGACGCCCGATGCGTCGATCAGCACGTGGTCCTCGGCGATGTAGTCGATCCGGCCTGCGACTTTGCCAATCATTTTGCTGCCTCCACTGCGCGGGCTATCCGAGCGCTGCTCCCTGCGTTCCATGCATGACATATTGCGATGGCGAGCGCATCGGCTGCATCAGGGCCTTCGACTTTTGCGCCGGGTAGGAGCATGGCGATCATGTGCTGTACCTGAGCCTTGTCGGCGTGGCCGACACCCACGACAGCTTTCTTGACGGCGTTAGGGGCGTATTCACCAATGCTCAATCCGTGCTGGGCTGGCACGAGTAGCGATATTGCTCTTGCCTGACCCAGCTTCAGCGTGCCGGCTGCATCCTTGTTGACGAAGGTGTGCTCGACGGCTGCCTGGTCGGGTGCGAATCTTCGGATCACAGTCTCGATCTGAGCATAAAGGTCGGCAAGGCGACTTGCCAGATCGCCAGGCGTGGTGGCGCAAACGCCGTTTGCGACATGGCGCAGACGGCCATTTTCCGAATCAACAACGCCCCATCCAGTGCGCCTGAGACCCGGGTCGAACCCGATGACTCGCATCGTGCGCTCCTGCTCATTTTATCATTGGGTAACGAACTAGCACGAAACAGGAACAAGCGCCAGCCCCTCGGCACTGAGCTCGCCGCTCTGAGACCTTGGAATGTCGCTTTCCAAGGTTAAGCGAGACATGCAAAAATTGCATGAGTCCTATGCACTTACAGCATTTGTGCAAACGCAACTTCGGTCCTATCTCCCCTCTCCGGATGACGGCGGTCGTCGTCCCTGAACCTACTGTATTTGGAGTTGCTGTCATGGCCATGATCGACACGCCGCGCACCGCGCCGTTCGGAGCTATTTCCACTTTTCGGGCCACCACCTTTCTTTTTAGTACGGTGGAGATGGTCTCGACCGCGATCAAACAACGGATCGACGCAAGTCGGACGGCCGATGAACTGGCGCGTCTGAGCCCCGCAATGCTGGATGATATTGGCCTCACCATGGGCGACGTCGACAGCTACCGTCTGCGTGCAGGGCGTCTCTGAGAAATATTTCAACCAAGCCCGGTAAGGCCGTCCCATGAGGGGCGGCCTTTTGCTTTGTTACACGCGTTGCATGCGCAGACTGGTCCATTCTCCCAATCGGATCCGGTCCACCGGCACCATGCCAAAGCCGCGGAACACCGACACCACACTGCGTGCCTGCGGCGTCATCAATCCCGCAAGGATGGCGTGACCGCGTGGTGCGAGGTGACGTGCCATCTCGGGTGCCATCCGTTTCAGCGGGCTGGCTAATATGTTGGCAAAGATCAGATCGTATGGAGCGCATGCACGCAGCGCATCGTGGCGAAAGCCTGTGGCACATCCTGTCTGAACCCACGGGCCAACATTGTTCGCCCGCACATTCTCGCGCGCAGTTGCCCATGCAATCGGGTCGATATCCGTAGCCACGCAGCGGGCATGGCAGGACCGAGCCGCAGCCATCGCCAAGACAGCAGTCCCACAACCAACATCGGCGACATGGCGCGGACGCGCTCCCTTGCGCAGCATCCGCTCAAACAGCTCAAGACAGCCGCGGGTTGTGCCGTGATGTCCGGTCCCGAAGGCCATCGCGGCCTCGATCCTCAGACCGATCCGGTTCTCGCCAACGCGGTGGCTGTCGTGACCGCCGTAGACAGTGAACCGACCCGCGTGGACAGGATGCAACTCGCGGCGCACCTGCGCGACCCAATCGCGGTCTGCGACCTTGCTTACAGCGAAATCAGCCGCTCCGTGCATCGTCGCGATCAATGCGAGGCCTGCGATATCTGGTGCGTCGCTGAAGTAGCCGCCGATCTCCCACATTCCCGAGCCATCCTCGACTTCGAAGACCCCGATTCCGGTAGGCATTGGGTCCAGCAACTCGAGCGATTCGCCCACTGATTGTGCGGCCTGCTCTCCCGCTATGGTTGTAAGGGCTGAAAAGCTCGTCATTTCACTTCCGATTCTTTGCGGTTTGCGACCGCTTTGCCGCATTTCGCGCACAATTTCCAAGCAATCTGACCGCTTCGGTCCGGCGAAGCTTGGTAAAGTCTCGGTGAATGGTAATTTCGCCACCGCTTTCTGGAAAGATATCGGGTATGATGTGTCCGATATCAGGTCAAATATGGGTGAATCGATGCGCGCACGTAAACGCAGCTTGTTGAATTCTGCACACGGCTTCTGGACCGATGAGAAGGGTTCGATCACCATTCAGGTGCTTACCTTCTCGTTTCTGTTGCTAGCGACGACGGGCATGGTTCTCGACTCCGGACGCCTCTACACACAACATTCGCAGATGCAGGCGTATACCGACCAGATGTCGCTGGCTGCTGCGAACGAGCTGGACCGTACGAGCGACTCGATCGAGCGCGCCGCGGCCGCGGTTTTCGGTGCGTCCGGTGTCGACCCTCTGTTGCGGAAGTCCGGTATCGAAGTTGGCGAGTTCGAGGTCGCAGCCGTTTATTTCTACAAGGACATGGTTACGACCTCGGCAAGGCCGCAGAATGATATGTCCGAGACTTTCCCAAGCGCGGAACATGTTGCCACTGCGTTGCCGGGCGGCACAATCAATTACACCAATGGGTTCGACGCAGCGACTGCGCCGCAGGAGGCTCGGTACGCCGTCGCCCAAGCAACTGAGCAAGCGACCAAGAGCTCGCTGGTCGGTCTGACACATGCGGTTCTGCGCATGGGTTCGGATCCAAAGGCCGGTAGTGGAAATCCAGGACAGCGCCAGGGCTTCAATCCCGACTATTCTTTTGGTGCGGTGGCTGCTGCCGGCGTCGACGAGCGCTATTGTGCCGAGCTGAGTACCCTTGTTTTCTGCAACCCGTGGGAAGATCTGGTTTCCGACACGACCACAAACGCTTTTGAACAACATCCATTCGACCTTGCGCCCAGCGATACCGGGTACTCGTTGGTTGGACGGTCTCTGATGTTCTTTGCTGCCAACTTTCCGACTCCGCAAGGCGGTGTGCCGGTCCTGAACGGCAATACGGAATATGATTCAGCTTATGCTTGGGACTTGCCGCACCAGTTGTTCAAACTTGTCGATCCAATCGTAGATGCAGGCGAGATCTGTGACGTCAACAATGTGCCGTACCTGAATTCTGGCGAAGACTATACGGTTGCGCGCGACCGTTGTCTCATGGCGCGGGCCGAGGCGGATCGGATGTGTTGGGGCAGTGAAAACCCCCTGACAATCCAGCCCGCGCACGGACCGGACGTTGCGCGGTCGATCAACACGGCGTTTGATATCTGGTTGGCGCCGTTTGAAGACTATATCAGTCAGGCTGATACGCCTGTTGCAAGCACCGGGCTCAGCCGACACCAGTTCTTC
>JBGCFK010000428.1:0-12690 GCA_045106875.1 Paracoccaceae bacterium
GCCCAGACGGGTTCCGGTGTCTTCCCTCTCACCCGGCAATATGCGTGCGTTCAGGAATGATTGGCCCGTCGACACAATCACTTGCGCAGATGCGGCAATCGGTGACAAAGCGACACCAAACAGCAGCAACGCGCCGCACAGTTTTGCGATCAAGATCATGTACGGAACATGCGGTAGCCCCCTGCGACATGCAAGACAGGTCGCGCATTCTTGATCCCGAGAGCAGGTCCGGGCAAACTCTGCCAATGATAGTTGGTACACAGCAAGACGCGACGCAGTTTCTGGACGGTCAGATCCTGATCGCCGTTCCTGGAATGCAGGACCCGCGTTTTCAGCATTCGCTGGTTTATATATGCGCCCACTCCGAGGAAGGTGCCATGGGTCTGATCATCAACAAGGTGACCGAGGATCTGGTCTGGCGCGACCTGTTCGAAAAACTGGATATTCCGATTGATCCGCTAGGTGCGCCAAGGCCGGTCTATTTTGGAGGGCCGGTGGAGCAGGGTCGCGGATTTGTGCTGCATAGCTCGGACTATCATGCAGAAGACGCCACACTGGCGATTGATGGTGGCACATCGATGACTGCGACGCTGGATGTCTTGCAGTCATTGGGCGCGCGCCAGGGGCCCGAACGCGCTTTGGTTGCGCTTGGGTATTCCGGTTGGGCTGCCGGACAGCTGGAGGCCGAGCTTCAACTCAACGGCTGGCTGAACTGTCCGCCAGACGATGATCTACTCTTTGGCAGCGATGATGAAGGCAAGTGGGGCCGTGCACTGGCCAAACTTGGTGTGGACCCTGCGCTTCTTGGCGCAGGCGGGCACGCATAGATTGTTGCGTGACAATCCTGAATCGGTTGTTCGCTGCCTCTCTGTCTGTTTGAACGCGAGCACCGACGCTCAATGGATCCGCCACTTTTCCAAAACGCTGTAGCCCTAAAGCCCGACATCCGATTCGTCATCGACGCGGCCACGCCGGTCTGATCGCAAGGCCGCATAAAGCACATGGTTGCGCCAACGCCCGTTGATCTGGAGATAGGCCTGCGCAACGCCTTCGTATTTGAACCCGCAGCGTTCCAGCAGACGCCGGGACGCATCGTTCTCTGGGAGACAAGCCGCCTCGAGACGCGAAAGATCAAGATCCCCGAACGCATAGGATCTGAGCGCATGGAGCGCTTCGGTCATATAGCCAAGCCGGGCAAAGGGCTCTCCGACCCAGTATCCCAAAGTGCCTGCCTGCGCAGGTTGCCTGCGTATGTTGGACAGCGTTACTCCGCCGACGACACGTTGGTCTTCTTCGCGCACCAAAAGAAGCGGCAGCGCATCGCCTTGGCGGATCGCACGTTCGGACCACACGACCCGATTGCGATAAGCACGAACGCTCAGATGGTCGCGCGACCAGTTAGGCTCCCAGGGAACCAGAAAGCCCCGGCTATCGCGGCGCAGCTGCGACCAGGTTTCGTAGTCGCGCATGGATGGCGGGCGCAGAACCAGCCTTTCCGTCGGAATCTCCAGCCGTGACTTTGATCTGCGGGCGAACATTTCGGTTACGCGGCAAGGCGCTCCGCCAGTTCGGCGGCCGAGCGTGCATCAGAGACGGGGCCGTAGAGGGCGAGGCTTGGCGTGCTTTCCAGCATTTTCAACAACGCGCGCCTGGCCGCCGCTGCGTCCACCGCGTCCAGCCGTGCGACGACGTCTTCCAATGGAATCAGCTCGCCCCAGATGGACAAAAGCGAAGCCATTCGTTCGGCGCGCGATGATGGGCTCTCAAGTCCCATGACCAGCCCAGCCTTCGCCTGTGCACGGGCGCGGTTGATCTCAACCTCTGAAAGATCCTCGACAGCGCGGCGCAGCTCGTCGATGGTCAGGTCCACCAACCCCCGGACTTCATCAGCCCCGGTTCCCGCATAGATCATCAAAAGACCTGTCTCGTTCCAGGCAGCGATCTGGCTGAAGATCGTATAGCAAAGCCCGCGCTTCTCACGCGCCTCCTGGAAGAGACGCGAGGACATGCCACCACCAAGCGCCATCGCAGCAATTTGCGCGGCATAGTAAGTTTCATCGCGGTAACCCGGCGCCTCGAGGGCCATGGTGAAATGGGCCTGTTCAAGGCTCTTGACCTCGCGACGTTCACCGCCCCTGTAGGCCGCAATGGCCTTTGTGGGCGCCTGCCCTGCCAACATGTCACCAAAGCCACGCTCGGCCAATTTCATGATCTCATCATGATCGACCCCGCCTGCGGCGGACAGCACAAGCCGCTCGGGCGTGTAGTGTGTTCCGATAAAAGACTGCAGGTCATCGCGCTGGAATCCGCGGACATGGCCCGGAGTACCAAGGATTGCACGCCCCATAGGCTGGTCCGGAAAGGCAGTCTCCTGCAGCCAGTCGAAGATGATGTCATCCGGCGTATCCAGTGACTGGCCAATCTCCTGCAAGATGACGCCACGTTCCATCTCGATCTCGGGCTCGGCCATCTGCGGATCGCGCAGAATGTCGGTCAGAATGTCCATCGCAAGTGGCACATCCCCTGACAGCACGCGTGCATAGTAGGCAGTGCGCTCACGAGATGTGTAGGCGTTGAGGTATCCTCCGACGTTTTCGATCTCCTCGGCGATCTGAAGCGCGGACCTCCACGATGTCCCCTTGAACGCAATGTGCTCCAGGAAATGAGCGATGCCGTTTTCGAGGGCCGTTTCATCACGTGTGCCTGCATCGACCCAAACTCCGACAGATGCTGAAGCAAGGCCGGGCATGTGTTCGGTCGCTACCCTGAACCCGTTCGGCAATGTATCGACGCGAACCGTCATATGCGGCGCTCCTGTTTGATATGGGCTTCCAGCGCCGCAAGGTCGTTGGGCAGTCTCACCAATCGTTCCGATCGTTCATAGAGGTCCGCCATGCGCGCTGGCAATGCCGGGCGACAGCCTGTCGCCTCTTCCACTGCGTCAGGAAACTTGGCGGCATGTGCAGTGCCCAGCGTGATCATCGGCGTGTCGCGGCGCATGTGCTTTTCTGCGGCAGCAACCCCGATCGCCGTATGTGGGTCGAGGACGTATCCCGCATCTCGGGCCACGCGGGACATAATCGACATGGTCTGTGCGCGGTCGGCCCGACCCGACAGGAAACCTTCCTTCAACCGCTCCCACGCACCCTGGCTAAGCTGGAATCGCCCTTCGGACTTCTGTTCCTGCATCAGCTGTGCAACTGCGCCACCGTCCTGATCATAGAGTTCGAAGAGTAAGCGTTCGAAGTTCGAGCTGATCTGGATATCCATTGAAGGCGCTATTGTAGGGGTGATGCCAAGCGCCTCCGACAGGCCTGTCTGCGTGGTTCGGTGCAGGATATCGTTCTCGTTGGTCGCGATGATCAATCGATCGATCGGAACGCCCATACGCCGCGCGATATGCCCCGCATAGATGTCGCCGAAATTCCCGGTGGGGACAGAAAAACTGACCCGTCGGTGCGGCGCACCAAGCGCCAAAGCCGCAGTCACGAAGTACACCACCTGCGCAAGAACCCGAGCCCAGTTGATCGAATTCGCCGCGGCTAGCCCAACTTCATCCCGAAAGGCGAAGTCGTTGAACATGTCTTTCACGCGATTCTGACAATCATCGAACGTGCCTTCCAGTGCGATAGCATGCACGTTGAGCTCGTTCGGGGTTGTCATCTGCCGACGCTGAACCTCCGAAATCCGGTCTGCAGGGTGCAGAAAGAAAACATCGACATTTTTCGCGCCGCGAAACGCCTCCATGGCGGCGGAACCTGTATCGCCCGAGGTCGCACCAACGATCGTGATCTTGCGACCCTGCCGCGCCAACACCCGATCAAACATTTGTCCGATCAGTTGCAGAGCCACATCCTTGAACGCAAGCGTCGGTCCATGGTGCAGTTCCAGCAGCCAATGGTTGGTGTCAATCTGGACCAGCGGACAACGGGCCGGATGGTCAAAACCCTTGTAGGCTGCTGCAATGATGTCCCGGAACTCGGAATCCGTGAAACACGCGTCGATGAAAGGACGCATGACCGCAAAGGCTACGGTCTCGTAAGGCTGTCCCGCGAGGCTGGCCAACGTGTCCATATCCAGCACAGGTACCTCAGACGGCACATAGAGCCCACCGTCTCGGGCCAGGCCCGTCAGCATCGCGTCTTCGAATGTCAGCTCCGGCGCCGCGCCGCGCGTGGAAATATAGCGCATCCCTGCCTCTTCCAGTCCGTCACGTGCCCGTAACCGCTTTGGTAACGCCCGGCAAGACCGGATGCGCAATCACATTTCCGCGCGAACGCGCTTTAGCTCAGAGCGCAACCAGAACACCGACATGAATGCCCATACCACCGCCAAGCCAAACCAGGTGATCGCATATTCAAGGTGATTGTTGGGCAAGTCTACACCGGGCGGTCTCGGCAGGGGCCAGCGCTGTCCAAGGTTATGCTGCGCGGCAACCACTAACAAAGGTTCCGTCTGCAGCGTTGCGGCCATCTTGGCCACGTCCCATTCAAACCACATCTCTCGCTTTTGATCCGGCGCCGGCGCGAGACCATCTGAGACAGGCCAATAGAGGATGCCGGTTGCATCTAATTCTATCGGAATTCCACCATGGCGCGGACTCTGCGTGCGCGATTCAAGGTCTTTCATCACCTCGGGCACATACCCGAGGTCCAAAAGGATCCGGCGGCCATCTTCCAGCAGCATCGGTGCCACTATACGAAACCCGGGGCCGACGTTTTTGATCGATGTGAGAACATCGAGCTCTTCAGGTTCCAGAAGCCCAGCAACCCGTACACGAAGGAAATTGTCGCGCGTGCTATCGGGCGATACCGGAACCGAGACAGGAGCCGCTGCTGCGCGTTCTTCCAGGGTTGCGATCAACGCTTCCTTCCAATCGAGGCGCTGAACTTGCCATGCTCCCAGAATCAGCAATGTCGCAACACCGCAAACGCCAAGGATGATCGGCGCAAGGGTGCCTCGGCGAACGCGACTCATTCTCGGCTCCTCAAACGCGAACCGCCGCCCGGCGAGCGAGCGGCGGAATTTGGATCATGCTTGGACTACTGAGCCCAGATGTAGACGCAGGCAAACAGGAACAGCCAGACGACATCTACAAAGTGCCAGTACCAGGCAGCAGCCTCAAAGCCGACATGTTGCTTGGGCGTAAAGTGCCCCGCACGCGCACGCATCAGACAAACGAACAGAAAGATCGTTCCCACGATCACATGGAAGCCATGGAAGCCTGTCGCCATGAAGAATACCGCTCCATACACATTTCCGTCGAAGGAGAACGCTGCGTGGCTGTACTCGTAAGCCTGGAACGCCGTGAAGATCCCACCAAGCAGACATGTCAACAACAGTCCGTAGATCAGATTTGTCCGCTGTTTACCTTCGCCACCTTCGATCAACTCGTGGTGTGCCCAGGTCACGGTGCACCCGCTCAGCAACAGGATCAGCGTATTGATCAGGGGCAAATCCCAAGGATCAAATGTCTCGATCCCATCTGGTGGCCAGACACCTATCGGGCCGTTCGAGGTCGCCATGGTCGCAGTCTCGACATCGACCATAGGGAAAATGGCGAACTTGAAGAACGCCCAGAACCAAGCCGAAAAGAACATCACTTCCGACATGACGAACAGTATGAAACCCATTCGCAGACCGATACGGACGGCAGGCGTATGGTCTATCCCCTGACCTTCCACCACGACATCCCGCCACCACACGTACATGGTGTAAAGCACGCCCAGAAAGCCGATGATCAGCAGAGCCGGTGTCATTCCCTTCATGGCGAAGATACCGCCAATCAACATCAACATTCCGCTCATGGCGCCTAGAAACGGCCACGGGCTTGGGTCAATGATGTGGTAGTCGTGGTTTTTTTCGTGTGCCATCAAATCCTCCGGGGTCAGCCGCCCCTCGCGGCAGTATCTGCGGGCAGGAGACCGGCGTTTTGCTCGGGCTCCGTCTCAAAGAACGTGTAACTCAGCGTAATTGTGTGGACACGGTCAGTTTCGTCGTCCGCAATCATCTCGGGATCAACGAAATAGGTGACCGGCATCATCACACGTTCGCCGGGCTGCAAGGTCTGCTCTGTAAAGCAGAAACACTCGATTTTGGTAAAGTAACTACCCATAGAGAGAGGCGTCACATTGAAGCTTGCCGTGCCGGTCACAGGACGATCAGTCGGGTTTGAGGCCTCATAGAACGCCAGCCCGGTTTCACCAATCCGGATTTCCTGTGTCGTCTGAGCTGGTCGAAAGCGCCATGGCATGCCGCTCGAGGTTGAAGCATCGAACCGCACTGTAACCGTGCGATCCAGTATCTCAGCAGGCGCCCTGGCGGACTGTTGCGTTGTGCCGCCATATCCAGTGACCCGGCAAAACCAGTCGTATAGCGGCACAGCCGCCCACGCCATGGCCGTCATGCCGAGGACAGTTCCGACAATCGGGATCAATGTGCGGATGTGGTTTTCACGCTTCATTCGTTGATCCAGTTCATGAGGCTTTCACCCCAACTTGCCCCAGCCGTTGGGTTTCCCACATTATCGCCCAGTTTAACAATCGTCACTGCAAAGAGCAGCACAACCAGCCCAACCAATGCGCCGACTACGCCAAGATTGCGCCCCTTGCGTCGTGTGTGCATCTCGTGTTCTGGCTGCATTATATCGATCTCAGAACCAGATGGGCCAGCCGAACGGCCCAATTAGAGCACGCGCGAGCGCATCCGCTATCAGAGCACCGAAAACGGCGAATAAATAGATGATTGATGTCCCGAACAAGCGTTTCTCCGCGGAAAACTGATCGGCCTCTGCCATACCCGAAGTTCTCAATGCTACTTTGTAGGAATCCCAGGCAAATCGGAGGCTCGCCGACGTCGCGACGGCAAGATAGATAGGCCCTCCCGCAGAAGTGAATGCCGGTAGCATGGCTACCGGTACGAGCAAAGCTGCGTAGAGGAAGATCTGTCGGCGCGTAGATCGCTCACCTGCAACAACAGGCATCATGGGCACGCCCACCCGTTGATAGTCGCCATTTCGGAACAGTGCGAGCGCCCAGAAATGTGGTGGGGTCCACAGGAAGATCACCATGAACATCAACACAGGTGCCCAGCTCAGCTCGCCCGTGACCGCTACCCATCCGATCATCGGTGGGAAAGCTCCAGCCGCACCGCCGATAACAATGTTCTGCGGCGTCGAGCGTTTCAGCCACATGGTGTAGATCACCGCGTAGAAGAAGATCGTGAAGGCCAACAGCCCTGCTGCGAGCAGGTTTGCAAACAGTGCCAGCATAGGCACCGAGAGGATCGAAAGCCCAAGCCCCATTGCCAATGCTGTGTCGGGCTCGACCAGACCGGCGGGGATCGGCCGGGTTTGGGTGCGCCCCATGGCAGCGTCGATATCTCGATCCCACCACATATTAAGTGCGCCAGAGGCGCCAGCCCCGACTGCAATACAGAGCACTATGGCCAGGCCAAGGATCGGGTGCACACCAACAGGTGCTGCGACCATACCAGCAAGTGCAGTAAACACGACCAGCGACATGACGCGCGGCTTGAGAAGCCGGACGAAGTCGCCAAACCCAGCCTCTGGCCCGGATGGCGTGTCTATCGATGTTGTAAGATCTGTTGCCACGCTCCCGCTCGCTCCGGTCACTCGGTCACAGAATTGGTAATCTGCGCGGTTTGCACTGCAGGCTCAACATCACGCGAAGCCATTTCCAGGATCCAGGTGTCGTAGTCCTCCTGACTGACCACCTCGACTACAATAGGCATATATGTGTGGTCTTTCCCGCAAAGTTCGGAACACTGACCGAAATAGGTGCCAATCTCGGTCGCGCGAAACCACGCTTCATTGATGCGGCCGGGCATGGCATCGATCTTCGAGCCAAAGGACGGCACTGCCCAGGCATGGATCACGTCGGATGCAGTAACCAGAACATGTACGTTGGCGTTTACGGGCACCACTACCCGCTCGTCTGTTGCGAGAAGCCACTCGTCCTCCTGATATCCGTATTCAGTCAACTCAGCGCGGACTTCTTCGTTCATCTGCGATTGCCCGGCCCCAAGCATATAGGCGTCAAACTCGACACCTTCGTCCGGATACTGGTAGCTCCAGTTCCACTGGTTTCCGGTCGCCTTGATGGTCAGATCGGCTTCGGGAACGTCAAGCTGCAGGAACAGAAGCTTGATGGACGGGATCGCAATAATCACCAGAATCACAACCGGAATAGCGGTCCACAAAACTTCGACGGTTGTGTTGTGTGTGAAAGTCGCTGGTTCCGGATTTTTCTTACGCTCGAACTTCAGCACGCAATACGCCATCAATCCGGTTACAAATACGACAATCCCGAAGATGATGATGTGCAGAAAGTCGTCAAGCCAGACGATGTCCTCCATCACAGGGGTCACCGCGCGCTGGAAGTGGTGGCCAGCCGGCACCGGCTTGCCCGCAACATCGGAAGCCAGGGACGCTGTGCTCATGAACATCGCGGAAGCCACAGTCAGGAAGGAACCAAATCGCTTCATCTTTTGCCTCGTCATTTCCGGCCGGACCCTTGCCCGCCATTGACATCACGTTGGCCCTCACTCACCACAACAACAGTTGCTAAGCAACAAACGGCTTTGCGGCATGTCGCCGCTCTCGGGTCGCTAGCAGCCTTTTGCGGGCTTATTTTCCGCACACTGGATAAGGAGTTCAAAATCATGGCCGACCTCGCACCGTTCCGCCCGTTCGAAACCGATCTTGATGAAGTTCGCGCCCTTGGCCTCCTGCGAGACGCCGTAGTGGGCGCCGATGACGGTGAACTGTTTCTCGAGCGTCGGCGTTCCGAGATGCTGAGTTTTGACGATGGTCGGCTGCGAAATGCCTCCTACGACTCGAACCAGGGATTCGGATTGCGGACAGTTCTGGGCGGCGCTGCGGGGTATGCTCATGCCTCCGAGCTTACCGAAGCGGCACTGAAACGGGCTGCGGACACCGCAAGCATGGCTGCGCGTAATGGCGGCGGGATCCTGTCGCCGCCCCCAGCCGGAACGAACCGGCACCTTTACGAGGCGGTTGATCCTGTCTCCGCGGATCCGGTCGCCGTGAAAATCGAACTCCTACGCGAAATAGATGCTTGGCTTCGCGACCGTGACAGCCGTGTTGTTCAGGTCTCTGCCTCCCTGTCCGCAAATGTGCAGGAGGTTGAAATCCTCCGCCCTGAAGGTGGCCGCGTAAGCGATCATCGCCCGCTCTGCCGCATCAATATTTCGGTGATTGTCGAAAAGGACGGTCGGCGGGAGTCCGGCTCTGCCGGCGCGGGCGGTCGTCATACTTATGACCGTCTGGTTACGCCTGATGCCTGGAAGGGGTTGGCCGAGGAAGCGCTGAGGGTTGCGCTGGTAAACCTCGAAGCCGAGGATGCGCCCGCCGGTGTCATGCAAGTGGCACTCGGCGCGGGTTGGCCGGGGATCTTGCTCCATGAAGCGATCGGGCACGGACTGGAGGGTGATTTCAACCGGAAGGGTTCGTCTGCGTTCACGGAACTCATGGGGAAGCCTATCGCGGCACCGGGTATCACAGTGGTGGACGATGGCACCATGCCGGATCGCCGGGGATCCTTGACGATCGACGATGAAGGCACGCCCACAAATCGCACGACCCTGATCGAAGACGGAGTGCTGGTCAGCTACATGCAAGACCGCCAGAACGCGCGGCTTATGGGCGTTGCGCCCACAGGCAACGGAAGACGCGAAAGCTATGCGCATATTCCGATGCCTCGGATGACCAACACGGTGATGGAATCAGGTGACGCCGATCCCGAGAGCATCGTTGCCGAGGTCAAGGACGGCATCTATGCGACCAATTTTGGCGGTGGACAGGTGGATATCGCGAACGGCAAATTCGTCTTCTCCTGCACCGAGGCCTATCGGGTGAAAGATGGCAAGATCCTGCATCCGGTGAAGGGCGCTACATTGATTGGTGATGGACCAAGCGCTTTGCGTCAGATCCGCGCGGTGGGCAACGACTCGAAGATGGACCCTGGGATCGGTACGTGTGGCAAGCAAGGTCAGGGCGTGCCTGTGGGCGTCGGTCAGCCCACCATGTTAATCGACGGTCTGACCGTGGGTGGCGCTGGTTCCTGATCGACCACCAAGTATCCACCTCGGATACTGGAGGTTCGAAATGCTTGACGGTGTTTGTGCGCGATGGATGACCCACTGGACCACAGATCCCTGATCGCTGGGTTGACGCCCGAGACGCGGCGCGCGCTTTGCTCGCAGTCGGACGGACCGGGACTGCTACGTATTGGCCTGCATCTGGGCATGATCTTACTCCTGAGTGCCGCAATCTTCATGTCGGCTCCAGGATGGCCCGTGCTGATGCTGATACAAGGCATCCTGTTGGTGTTTCTTTTTACCGCTTTGCATGAAACCACGCACCGAACGGCCTTTGCACAGCGATGGCTGAACGATGCGGTCGCGCATGTCTCTGCTTTTCTGGTGATTCTGGGCCCTGCACATTTTCGATACTTTCATATGGCGCATCACCGGTTCACGCATGACCCCAAAAACGATCCAGAACTTGCGAGCCCAAAACCCGAAACTCTGTGGGATTTCGCGGTCTACCTCACAGGTCTGCCTGAATGGATATGGCGTGCGACGACTCTGGTCCGAAACGCCTTGGGCTGGAATGCTGATGGTTTCGTCCCACAACGTGGGCTGAAGCGTATCAGAAGGGAAGCCATAGCATTCCTGCTTGGCTACGCGTTGCTGCTAATCACATTCGGAGCAGACCTGTTCTGGATCTGGTTGCTGCCCTTGGTGTTGGGCGGTCCGTTTCTGCGTGTGTATCTGCTGGCAGAGCACACCTTCTGCCCCCATGTGTCGAACATGCTGCAGAATACTCGAACAACATTCACGCATTGGGTTGTGCGTTGGCTCGCGTGGAATATGCCATATCACACCGAACATCACGCCTACCCCGCCGTGCCCTTTCACCGGTTGCCGGCGTTTCACGAACTTGCGCGCGCGCATCTGCGGGAAACACAAACCGGATATGCCGGTTTCGCTGCAAATTACATGACGCGCATCCGATCCGCGGGTCCGCTCGGAGAGGTTTCCAATGCACCCTAACCCCACATTTCGTCCAGACGACCAATCCGCTGCATGGGAGCTGGTAAAGGAGCGCGGCTTCGGAATCCTGACGGTAACGGGTCCGAAGGGCATCCTTGCCAGCCATGTGCCATTTGTGGTGGAGGGAGAGGCTCGCATCGCAGCACATCTGGTTCGGTCAAATCCGATTGTGCCTGCATTGAAGCGGGGCGCGGCGGACGCGCTTTTGATCGTCTCGGGTCCAGACGGATACATCTCTCCTGATTGGTATCTGGTGGCCGACCAGGTGCCGACGTGGAATTACGTAGCCGTGCATATCCGCGGATCGATGAGACTTCTGGATGATGACGCGCTGTTGCCGCATCTCGAGACCCTTTCGGCGCATAACGAAGACCGGCTGGAGCCAAAGAAGCCCTGGACCCATCACAAAATGTCAGAGGGCGTGATGGAGCGGATGATGCGTCAGATCGTGCCCGTTGAGATGGACGTGGATGAGATTAGCTCGACGTGGAAACTGAACCAGAACAAATCCGAGGATGCACGCACCGCAGCCTCCCAGGCAGTCGAGCGCTCGCCTATTGCCGCTGGCGCATCTGCCTTGGCAAAGCTGATGCGAGAGCCACCGCAGAGTTGACGGTTCGCGCTTTCAACTGTCCTTCAGATCGAACTCCTCACGCATCTTCTCGTAACCGCCCAGTGCACCGAACTCGGACTGATAGCGCAGCAGCTCGGCATCACGGCGGCGAAACTCCTCGATGGTTTCATCGGCAATATCGCCATCGCCGAATTTCTCGAGCGCCATGCGGGCCATCTTTACACCCGATTCCAGCATCTCACGGACGACCACGTCAGCGCCTGATTTATAGAGCTCCAACTCCGCGACCCTGTCATGGGCACGGGCGTAAATGGTCAAATGCGGAAAGCGCCATCTCAGCGCGCGGACACCCTGAGAAATCGCGTCGGGGTCGTCCATGCAAAGAAACACAGCCTTCGCCGATTCCGCCCCCACCGTGCGCAGGATATCGCCGCGCCCGATGTCACCAAAGAAGACCTTGTTGCCAAAGGTGCGGGCGATACGAATTCGGTCAGGGCTCGAATCGATCAGGGTCACATCGTAGCCACGTAGCTTCATCACACGTCCTACGATCTGGCCGAACCGGCCGAATCCCACCACGATAACTTGCGCGGCTTCGGCCTGTTCGACACGGTCGATCCCTTCCATGTTGGGAACCTTGCGTTCGGCAAACTTGTCGGCGAGGGCGATAACCAATGGCGTCAACGCCATGGTCCCGGTCACGACCGCGGTCAGCAGATAGGATTCGTTCTGCGTGAGAACACCTGCCGCGACCGAGACGGTGAACATGACAAAACCGAACTCCCCGCCCTGCCCTAACACTGCCGAGATCTTCAGGCTGTCTCCATTCGATGATCGAAAGACCCGCGCAAGTGCGTAGAGAACTGCACACTTTACGGCGACCAAGGCAAGCGCTCCAAACAGGACCAAAGTCCAGTTCTCGAGGATAAGCGGCCAGGCCACCGACATTCCGACAGCGATGAACAGGAGCCCCAGCAACAGGCCGCGGAAAGGCTCGATATCGGTCTCAAGCTGATGAC
>JBGCFK010000429.1:0-14009 GCA_045106875.1 Paracoccaceae bacterium
CTTGTCATCTCTTGTTCGACCCGGCCCGCCCCGGGAGTGCCCCCCCACGGCGACAACTCAGGTCCGGAGCCGGTGCCGGTCAGCAGCCAGTTCGGATCGCTTGACCCCATCTCGCGGCTGAAGGTCCAGACATCGGCCTGACGGCGGATCTCGTTCGGGTCGCCTTCGACGATCCGGTTCTCCTGGTCGCGCACGGCAGTGATCAGCTCACCAACGAAGCGGATGGACACGTCGGCAATGTTGCTGCCGTCCTCAAAGGCGATTTCGTCGACCTCGGCCTCGCGAACACCGATGAAACGCGCCTCGACCCGAAGGCCCGCTTCCTCGCGGCTCTTGATGCCGCTTTCGAACGCTTTGTAGACATCGGGCGCCAGCAGGGACTGCAGGGTCGATCGGTCGCCCTCCTCGTAAGCCATCAGAATCATCTCGTAGGCACCCCGTGCGCCCTGTGTGAACTCGCGCAGGTCAAAGCCGGGCTCGACGGCGCGGATCTTGTCCAACGGCTCCTGGCTGCCCTCGGGCACCTGATCGAGAGGCTCGTCATCATAGGGATCGGCGTCGGGCACAGCCACGGGGCCCGCGCTTGCCTCGGCCTGTTGCTGGCGGCGGACTATATCCGGCGGACCTTCGTGGCCTGTGCGCGTGCCTATCACCGACTTCAGCCGGTAGAGCACGATGCCCGCAAGGACCATCAGAGCCAGAAGTTCAAGCATATCACTGCTCATGCATATCGCCTTTTTTCGCGCCTGAGGCCCGGAACCGGACGCCGGGCATTGTTCTTTGCACTCTCTATCCCCTATTTAGGCATTGTAGGCGGCAGAGTCTATTGGCCCGGACCGATACCGCGACGTATAGCCCCGGAGGTGTGATGCGGCTGTTTCTTATCTTGCTTGCGGTTCCGATCATCGAGATCGCCCTTTTCATCGAACTGGGCGGGCTGATCGGGACGTGGCCCACAGTTGGTATCGTCATTCTGACGGCTTTGGTCGGGTCCATCATGCTGCGCCGGCAGGGGCTTGCGGCGCTGGCGAATGCCCAGCAGCGTCTTGCTCAGGGCGAGGCTCCGGGACAGTTGCTGGCAGATGGCGTGATGATCGTGTTCGCAGGTGCGCTGCTGCTGACGCCTGGATTTTTCACCGATGCTGTCGGGTTTCTGTTGCTGATTCCCGGCGTTCGGGTCTGGCTGTTCGGATTCATCGTTCGCAATATCAAGTTCGACAAGGTCGAGGTGAAGATGTCCGGCCCGGGCGGAACGCAACAAGGCACGTGGGAAGACCTGCGTGGCGGGAGGCCGCGGGGTGGCCGTGCGCATGAAACCGGTCAGGGAGATGTGGGCGGTCAGACCGTGGACGGCGTGTTCGAGGACGTGACGCCGGATGAAGATCGGGACCGCTCGGGGCGGGACAACCCACCTCCACTCCGCTGACATCCCTATGCATTGCGGGCGGCTGGTCGATCTGCTAGGCCGCGCTCGAACAATATTGGACCCGAGGAGCGCCCCATGGCGGACGAGACGCCCGAAACCGAAAACCAGGACGCTGCGGCGCAGGCAGCTGCCCCACAAACCCCTCCAAACCTTCGGATTGTTGCCCATTTTGTCCGGGATCTTTCGTTCGAGAACGTGGCCGCGCAGGATGGCACGCCGTTGACCGGCAACCCCGAGATCAACGTGACCGTGAACCTCGATGCTGCGAAGGCGGCTGAGGATCAGTACTCTGTCGCCATGAAGATCAATGCCAAGGCGGCGATCGGTGAGACGGTACGGTTCCTGGTCGAACTCGACTATGTCGGCATCTTCGAGATCACCAATATCCCGCAGGAACATATCCATCCGTTCCTGTTCATCGAGTGTCCGCGGCAGATCCTGCCATATGCGCGCCGCGTCGTTTCGGACGTGACACGTGATGGCGGCTACCCGCCGCTCATGCTGGACAATGTGGACTTCGCGGCGCTCTACCGGAACAAGCTGCAGGAACTTCAGGCCCAGCAGGCTGCTCAGGGCGGAGCAACCGCCGACGCATAAGCTACAGGCCAGCCACAGCCGGGCGGTCTGCGAAGATCGGCCGGCGCGTGGTCAGCAGAAACTCTGCCTGATCCGACTGTCCCTGTTTCAGCAAGCAGGAGAGCAAGCCGAACTCGATGAGGTCGCGCTGTGCCTTGCTGCCTCCGATCCTCGCATGATCTGACAATGTGCGCGAGAAGCGGCTGGTAGCCTCGGCCCATTCGCCATTCGCGACCGCGCCGAATGCCTCGCCCAGAATAGCCACCAGATCTCCGGCAGGTCCCTTGGCATCCTTGATCACCTTGGTCAGCGCGTCTGCGTTTCCGGCCATCGCATGTGCGAGCGCTGCATGCACATCGGCGAAGGCCAGTCCCGGATTTGGGAACCATTTCGCGGCGTAGGCGCTTACGGCGTCCCAGCGTGCCGTGGGAACCTCCAATCCGGCCAGCTCCGCCCGGTACAAGATCGAGGCCGTATCCGACAGCACATTGACAGGCGGGCCCCATGCCGCGTCGGGAGCGACATCGGCGTCAATCACGGCCCACATGGTGTCCGCATCGCCTTGTTCCAGCGCCCAGAGCGCGACGTGCCACGAGCAATGGCAATGCAGCAGGCTTTCCTTGGGATAGTCTCGGCGCCAATCAGTCATGTACGCATACCCGGCAGCGGTCTCGCCCGCTTCGTAGTGGATATGCGCCTTGTAATGCGCGCTGTTGGCATTGCGGGGTTGCTGCGCCAGCGAGCGCTCCACGGTTTCAGCGGCCTTGGCTATCTGACCTGCCTCGACCTGCGCGAAGGCATGCCCGCCAAGGAACCACCAGTCCTCGCCATAATGCGGCAACAGCGTGGAGGTGAACGCCAACTGCTCGGCCTCTCGCCCGGGCTGGCCGGAAAAGCCGATCAGCCCGAAGACCCCGATACAGGTCTGCACGATCATCACGTCACGCGGATAGGCGCCTGAATGGGCGCGGATCAGCGGATAGGCCTCCCCAGCCTTTCCCTCGATCAGCAGGGCCAGCATGTGGATGTGCGCAGCCTCGCGGTCTGTCACGCCGCCTGCCAACGCTCGCGCTTTGCCAACGGCTTCCAAAGCCTCCGGTCCCCGCGCCAGCATCTGTAATTGCCGCGCCAACGCGATGTGGGCCAGCGCAAATCCATCATCTGCCGTCGCAGCCGTACGGAATGCAGCCTCACCGCCGGGCCCCGCTGCCAGGAATTCATCAACACCACGGCGGTACGCGTCGGCCGCAGCCTCGGAGGTGGTCGTGATCGGGTTCTCGTACTGGTCTGTCAGCATGGCATCCTCCCTCGATCGCCGGATGCTGCCACAGCCCAGAGCGCCACGCCAGATCAGGATAGCGATAGCGCACCCTTGCCGGTTCCCAAGCCAGCACCATAGTGCCAGAGTGGACACGCAAAAGGGAGGTACGTATGGCTGATAACGGACGCGAACAGATGCCCGAGCGCACGGATGTGGTGATCGTGGGCGCGGGTTTTGCGGGCATGTACCTGCTTAAACTGATGCGCGAGGCAGGGTTCGACGCTGTGGCGCTTGAACAGGGCACGGGCGTCGGAGGCACCTGGTACTGGAACCGCTATCCGGGCGCGCGCTGCGATGTCGAATCGGTGCAGTACAGCCACAAGTACCTGCCAAATCTGGAGCAGGAGTGGAACTGGTCCGAACGCTATGCGCCGCAGCCAGAGATCCTCGCCTATGCCAACGAAATTGCCGACAGGCTGGATATCCGCCGCGACATCTGTTTCGGGCGGACAGTGAAACGTGCCGAATTCGATGAGGCAGCGCGAGAATGGTCCGTGACCTGTGAGACCGGCGAGACCATCCGTGCACCCTTCTACATCATGGCTACCGGCTGCCTTTCCGTGCCCAACAAAGTCGCGTTTGAAGGCAAGGACAGCTTCGAGGGTCCGACCTACCAGACCGGCCAATGGCCGCACGAACCTGTGGATTTCACAGGGCAGCGCGTTGCGGTGATTGGCACGGGGTCGTCCGCCATCCAATCTATCCCGCAAATTGCCAGACAGGCCGCCGAGTTGACCATATTCCAGCGTACGCCGAACTATGCCGTGCCTGCGGTCAACCACGATCTCGATGATGCAACGCGCTCCGAAGTGAAGGCTGACTATGCCAGTCTTCGCGCGGCGCAGGAACTGGCGTTTGCCAACATCGCGGGGCCTCCGCCGATCGGTCCGGCAGCCGAACTGTCCCGCGACGAGCAGTGGGCAGAATACCAGCGCCGTTGGGACGCAGGCGGATTGTTGTTCAACGGCGCCTTCACCGATGTGATGTTTGATCGCCGGGCCAACGACCTGGCCGCCGAGTTCGTGCGCACCAAGATCCGCGAAATTGTGAAGGACCCGGCGACGGCCGAGCTGCTTTGCCCGCACAACACGTTGGGGGCCAAGAGGCTCTGTGTCGATATCGGTTATTTCGAGACCTATAACCAACCGCATGTGAATCTGGTGGATATCTCGGAGAACCCGCCCTCGATTGCGCCCGAAGGCGTTGTTACAGCCGGGAGGACCTATCCTGTTGACGCGATTGTCTACGCCACTGGTTTTGACGCCATGACGGGTGCGATCCTGCGGGTCGATATCCATGGGCGTGGCGGGCGCAAACTGGCCGACCACTGGGCTGAAGGGCCTCGCACCTATCTTGGTCTGATGATGTCGGGTTTCCCGAACCTCTTCACGGTGACAGGACCGCAAAGCCCGTCGGTGTTTACGAACATGATCCCTACCATCGAACAGCACTGCGAGTGGATCACTGCGTGCATCACCACGCTGCGCGACGAAGGCAAGGCCGAGATCGAGGCCGAACCCGACGCGGAAGACAAATGGGTCGACCACAACCGCGAAGTGGGCGCCGCGCACCTGCGCTCGTCCTCGGCGTCGTGGTACACAGGTGAGAACATCGCGGGCAAACCGGTCGGCTTCATGCCTTACATCGGCGGCATGCCCAAATACCGACAGATCTGCGAGGAGGTCGTCGCCAACGGCTATGAAGGCTTCCGCATTGCCTGATCGGGCGCTTGCATGAGTGTAAACACGCTGACCGTCACGGCGGGCGAGGCGCTGCGGACCTTGCGCGCAGGCTGGCAGGCGCAGGCGGCTGATGGTCCCAAGTTCGCTTTCATGCTGCATGGGCGGCCCGGTGTCGGCAAGACCCAGATCGTTCAGCAGTTGTCTGATGAAATCGGCGCTCGGCTGTTCGATCTACGCCTGACCACGATCGAGCCGCAGGATCTGCGCGGGTTGCCCTATTACGATCACGAGACCAGGCGCACGCTCTGGTACCGGCCCGAGGATCTGCCGGATGACCCGTCCCAGCCCTCGATCCTGTTTCTGGATGAACTGACAGCCGCTGCGCCCCAGATTCAGCCGACGGTGTATGGACTTTTGCAGGAACGCCGGGTCGGGCGACATTCGCTGCCTGACAGCGTCTTTCTGGTCGCAGCGGGCAATACTGTAGAGGATGGCGCGGTCGCCTACGAGATGGGCACTGCGCTTTCGGACCGGCTGGTGCATCTGCTGGTCAGGGCCGGTGCGTCGGATTGGCTGGAGAACTTCGCAGTGCCGCAAGGGCTGGACCCTGCGGTCATTGCGTTCATTCGGACCAGGCCGGACCTGCTCGAGACTTCGGAGCGTGCGCTGGCAGCGGACCAGTTGATCGCGGCAACTCCGCGCGCGTGGGAACGGGTTGGCCAGATCACGGCCAGTATCCCCGACAAACGGCTCCGCGATATCATGATTGCAGGGACGGTGGGTGAAGCCACGGCAGCAGAGTTTGCGCTGGTGGCGGATGAGATCGCGGCCTCTGTCAGGGTAGACGAGATGCTTGCAGCGGACAGCGCCCACAGACTGGACCTGTACCCGGAAAGCCTCCACGGCCTGCACGCGTTGCTCTATGGGTTGGTGGCTGTTCTGGATCGGCAGAATGCCAATGATGTCGTTGCGATCATGGCCGGGATCAGGACGCTTGCCGCGGATCGGTCTGAGGGCGGGTTTGCAAGGATGCCATTGGCCGAGCTTTGCACCTATGGATTTGAAATGCTGATCAAGAAGGGGCTCGATCTTGGATTGGGTGATGTCTTTCTGGCGCACCCTGCCTACAAGGCTTATGCGGCAGCGCGGGAAGCGCAGGGACTCGCGTGACCGCGGCACCTGCGCACGCCCGCCGGGCGGCACCCGCATTGCAGAAGCTGGCCGAGATGGATCCTGCCATCGCCGTTCTGGCGCTTTGGTGCCGGCATCTGGATGCCGAAGACGCGCGGTCTGCCTGGACGCAGGGTTCGACGATCCACTACGGAGCCGGGTTCCCGGACCTGCCTCTGCACGAGCAGATGGGCCTGGCTGCGCATCACGTCCTGCACGTGGCATTGAGGCACGGCCCTCGTTCGCAACACATGCAGGTCCGGCTGGGTCCGGGTTTCAACGCTGACGTGTTCAACATCGCAGCCGATGCACTGGTGAACGAGACCTTGCAGCTGGCGGGCTACGCGTTGCCGCGCCCTGCGGTGCTGGCGTCCGAGCTGCTGGCGCGCTTGGAGGGCAGGGTGGCAGCGCCCGGCGAACTGGTTGCGTCGGAGGATGCAGAAGGTCTCTATCATCGCTTGTTGTCCGGCCCCGGTGACAAGCAGGGCGATGCCGGAGAGCGCACAGCCCGCGTGCTCGACGCGGCGCAGGATCTGGGCTTTTCGTCCGATCTGGTGCCTGAAGGCGAGGCAGAGGGTACGGACCCTTCGGAGAATGAAGATTTTGACTGGCGCCAGCATCTCTCCCGGGCGATGGAAGCCGGCCAGCAGGCAAGACGCGGGATCGGCGCGCTGGGCTTGCGCATCGCGGATCTGCCCGAGCCGACAACGCCTTGGGAAGTTGTCCTGAGGGGCTTGCTTGCGAAGGCGGTGCAGCATGCGCCCAAACCCACATGGCGCCGACCGACTGGACGCTGGCTTGCTGCCGAGGGAGATGCCCGGACGTATGGGCGGCCCGTTCCGGTGTTCGAACCCGCGCTTCAGCGCACGCAACCAATTCCCCGGATTGTTGTCGCGATCGACAGTTCGGGTTCAATAGATGCGGAACGCCTTGGCGTGTTCGCAGGCCAGGTGGCCGGGATCGGACGGCGCACGGGTGCAGAGGTTCATGTGCTGGTCTTCGACGAGGAGGTGCGATCCCAGACGCGTATGCGTGGCGCGAACTGGGCGAATGAGGTAACTGCGGTCGTCTTTTCGCGTGATGGGGGCACATCCTTTGTCGAGGTCATCGCGTGCGCCGCTGCGCTGGATCCGTCCGCGATCGTTTTGTTGACCGATCTGGATGGCCCGTTTGGTGACATGAGGCCATCCTGTCCGGTGATCTGGGCTGTTGCGGCACGCACCCCGCGCAAGCCGCCATTTGGCCGTGTCCTTGATTTGTCAGGCTAGCCGCTTGCCATTGCTGCCAGTCTGGCATGTGCCGATATGGTCGCGGCGTCCAAAGTGATCACCCGCAGATAGCTGTGCTCGGCGGTGTTCGCGCGCCTGAGGTCATGCTCGGTCAGTCCGTCCGTAAACAGCTCTGCCCGCAGCAGCGCCTGTTCGGTGTCGTCCAGATCCAGATAGCCCGTCTCTGGGATCTCGGCCTGCAAGGAAAGCGCTGTCAGCGGTGGGACGCGCAGCAATCCGCTCTGCTCGACCACCAGATACAGCCGTCCTTGCGTCAGTCCGCGTGCTGCGGCGATGCGGGTCAATGCCGCGATCCCGCGCACCTGCAGCAGATCCAGCACGCGGGCAGCTTCCCTGGGCGCAACGATGCGGCGGCGTTTGTCCGGATCCGTGATCGTCAGCACATAGCTCTCGACATAGAGCACGACACCGAACATCAGCAGCGGCGCCTGACTGAGCCCAAGCGCCCATTCCGGCTTCGCCAGCAGGATCGCCGGAAAAGGTGAAAGGGCGAGGACATAGCGTGATAACGATTTCTCGATCAGGACCCGCCACCAAAGCCGGTTCAGCGGCCCGCCCGTCGGATAGAGCGTCAGCCCGATGCTCAACTGTTTGCGGGGAACCGTCTTCGTCTTCAGCCGTGCGGGTTGAGTGATTGTCGTGGGCGCGAGGATCTGGATCACGGCGCTTGGCCCAGCAGGTCCGCCGCGACGGCCCGGCCGCTTTCAAAGCCGTGCTCGACCCGGGCGCCAAGGCACCAGTCCCCGCCGATATGCAAGCCTTCCGCACGAAGGAACGGTTCTGCCAAGGCTGTCTGAGTCGTCGCATAACGCCATCGATGTGCCGAAGTGTAGAGGACATCAGGCAGTGGGCCGATGAGCTTGGCAAATGCGTGGCTCAGACGCTCGGCAGCCTCGGACCTGTCCTGCTCGAGATGCGTGCGCGACCAATCCGAGGTCGCATGCGCGACCCAGCATTCGATCTCGGGCCTTCCGGATTTTGCTGAATTGCGTGCTGTCCACGCCAGTGCGCTACCGTCAGGACGCTGCCAGTCGGGCGCATTGATCTGTCCGTCAAAGGCGATCATCAGCGCCCAGCATGGATGTGCCTGCACCTGCGCCATTGCATCCAGCATTCCGGGTTCTTGCCCCAACAATGGGCGGGCCTGCACAACGGGCACTGTGCAGATCAGATGAGCGGCAGTCTCCTCGCCTGCGGCATGGCTGAGGTTCCAGCCATTCGCCACGCGCCGTACCGATGTGATCTCGACGTTCTGGCGAACGTCCAACCCGCGCGCCACGTGCTTTGCGAGCCCGTTCATACCCGGTGTGCCAACCCAGGCGGGAGAATCTGACCGCGCTGCGGGCCATTCTGAAACCAGACCTGCGGCGTTGGCCTCGGTGATCACATCCTGAAACGCAGGCGAGCGGGCGCGGAAATACTGTGCGCCATGATCAAACGCCATGTCATCCCCCACCCTGCGGGTTGCCATGCGCCCGCCAATCCCGCGCCCCTTGTCGAACACGACGACGTCCCGTCCGGCATCCGCAAGCGCACGGGCACAGGCCAGCCCGGTGATCCCGGCTCCGATGACGGCGACAGAGTGGGTCAATCATGATCCTTTCGCGTGTTGGGCTGGGGCAGAGTTAACCCGCTGGACCTCTCTGTCCATACCGCGAGAATCTTTGACTGGAAAAATTTTTCCAATTGATAAAATTTTTGAACCGGGGAACACTGACCGTAACCAGCATCTAAGCGAGGCGCATATGACTTTGGCCCCTGGAAAGCTCACCGCCGACGTGATTGCCGAAAACTTTGCCGATCTGCATGGACCGCTGAACCCGCATGAGGCTTTGGTGGCTGCTGATCGTTGCTATTTCTGCCATGATGCGCCGTGCGTGACAGCGTGTCCCACAGATATCGACATTCCGCTGTTCATTCGGCAGATTCAGGCGGGCCAGCCCAAGGCTGCGGCGAAGACGATCTTTGACCAGAATATCCTTGGCGGCATGTGTGCGCGGGTCTGCCCGGTCGAAACGCTCTGCGAGCAGGCTTGCGTCCGCGAGGCAGCCGAAGGCAAGCCGGTCGAGATCGGCCGCCTGCAGCGCTTTGCGACGGACACATCGATGGCGACAGGCGTGCAACCCTACGCGCGGGCCCCGGCCACCGGCAAGACGATCGGGATTGTTGGCGCGGGGCCGGCTGGACTGGCCGCTGCCCATCGCCTCGCGATGCACGGCCACGAGGTCGAGATTCATGACGCGCGTCCCAAAGGCGGCGGGCTGAACGAGTACGGGATTGCCGCCTACAAGACGGTGAATGATTTTGCCGCGCGCGAGCTTGACTGGCTCATGTCAATCGGTGGGATTGAGCTGAAGCCCGGACAGCGCTTGGGCGACAATCTCAACCTCGAACACCTTCAAGGCCGCCATGATGCGGTCCTTTTGGCGATGGGGCTGGGCGGCGTAAATGCGCTCGACTGCCCCGGTGCGGATTTGCCCGGTGTCGAGGATGCAGTCGATTTCATTGTGCGGGTACGCCAGGATGACCGCGCTGCGATCCCTGTGGGCCGGAATGTGCTGGTGATTGGTGGTGGCATGACCGCGATTGATGCAGCCGTGCAGGCAAAGCTTCTTGGCGCCGAGACAGTGACGATCGCCTATCGTCGCAGCCGGGCCGACATGCCGGCAAGCCGCTATGAACAGGATCTGGCCACATCGAAGGGCGTGACGATCCGCGAGAATCTGACCCCGGTCGAGGTGCTTGGGGAAGGTGAAGTATCAGCAATCAGGCTGGCCTATACGAAAGTGGGGGCGGAGGGTCTTGTCACAACGGACGAGACCCTCGACCTCGCTTCGGACCATGTCCTGAAAGCCATTGGCCAGACCCTGGATCTGGGGATCGCCCTGGATCTGGATGGCCGCAAGATCAGGGTGGACGCCGATGGGCAGACCTCGACCCCGGGTGTCTGGGCTGCGGGAGACTGCACGCCGGGAGAGGATCTGACCGTGGTCGCCGTTGCCAAGGGCCGGGACAGGGCAGAAGCAATCCACACTGCGCTGACGTCGTGATAGATTGAACATTGGTAGAGACACCGAAAGGGCTCGGATGATCAGCCATATCTCCTTTCATACTTTGCCGGTGACGGATCAGGACAGGGCGCTGACATTCTGGCGCGATGTCATGGGATTCACTGTAACCGCAGATTCGGACTACATGCCGGGGCAGCGTTGGATCACGCTACGCCCGGGCACTGCCGAGACGGACATTCATCTGGATTTGGTCGAGGAAATGCCCAAGCGCGACAAGCCCGCGATTCCGTTTGTCGCGCCTGATGTGGGTGCGTTGATCTCGCACCTGAAGACGCATGGTGTCGAGATCGCTCAGGAACCTGTGCCCGCACCCTGGGACGCCGCAACCTCCTTCGCGATGTTCAATGACACCGAAGGCAATCTGGTTCTCGTATCGTCGAAATAGGAGAATGAAATGGCATATGTTGAGATCTTTCTGGCGCCTGTTCCCAGTGACAAACGTGCCCTCTATCAGGAAACCGCTGCCAAGATGGCTGCGCACCACAAGGCGTGCGGTGCGCTGGAGGTCACAGAGTGCTGGGGCACGGATGTACCGGACGGCAAGCTGACCTCGTTTCCGATGGCGGTGAAAGCCGAGGCAGGCGAGACCGTGGTTGCAGGCTGGATCCGCTGGCCATCGAAGGAGGTGCGCGATTTGGCCATGGAGAAAACCATGTCCGATCCCGCGATACATGCCCTTTTCGATGACATGCCGATAGACGGCAAGCGGCTGATTCATGCCGGCTTTGACACGTTATTGGAAGCATAGGGGGCAGTCATGGCCAACATCCGCAACGACTTTGCAGGCATCAGATCGCCCAATCCGTTCTGGCTGGCCTCGGCGCCGCCGACGGACAAGGAATACAATGTTGTCCGGGCGTTCAAGGCCGGTTGGGGCGGCGTGGTGTGGAAGACGCTTGGCGAGGCTGGGCCTCCTATCGTCAACGTCAACGGACCTCGATACGGGGTGGTTTACGGTGCGGACAGGCGACTTCTGGGCCTCAACAATATCGTACTGATCACCGACCGTCCGCTTGAGGTGAACCTGCGCGAGATCAAGCAGGTCAAGCGCGACTGGCCCGACCGAGCCATGGTGGTCTCGATCATGGTGCCCTGCGAGGAGGACGCCTGGAAGGCGATCCTGCCACTGGTCGAGGACACGGGCGCGGATGGGATCGAGCTGAACTTCGGCTGCCCGCACGGGATGAGCGAACGCGGCATGGGCTCGGCCGTGGGGCAGGTTCCCGAATACATCGAGATGGTCACCCGCTGGTGCAAGCAGACCACGCGAATGCCGGTGATCGTGAAGCTGACGCCGAATATCACGGACATTCGATACCCGGCGCGCGCGGCGCACAAGGGTGGTGCGGACGCGGTGAGCCTGATCAACACGGTCCAGTCTGTGACGTCGGTCAACCTGGACACGTTTGCGCCGGAACCGATGATTGACGGGCTGGGCAGCCATGGCGGTTATTGCGGACCTGCCGTGAAGCCGATTGCGCTGAACATGGTGGGGCAGATCGCGCGCGATCCAGAGATGGGCGGCCTGCCGATATCTGGCATAGGAGGGGTCACGACATGGCGCGATGCAGCCGAGTTCCTCGCGATGGGCGCAGGCAATGTGCAGGTCTGTACGGCCGCGATGACCTATGGGTTCCGCGTTGTTGAAGAGATGATCGAGGGGCTGAAAGCCTGGATGGACGAGAAGGGCCATGCGGATCTTGCCGCAGTGCAGGGCCGTGCAGTGCCGCAATTCGTGGAATGGCAGGATCTGAACCTGAATTATGTGACGAAAGCGCGGATCTCGCAGTCAGACTGCATCAAGTGCGGGCGTTGTTTCGCGGCCTGTGAGGACACCTCGCATCAGGCCATTGCCATGTCCGAGGACAGAACCTTCACAGTGATCGACGCGGAATGCGTCGCGTGCAATCTGTGTGTGAACGTTTGCCCGGTCGAGGGTTGCATAACCATGGAACGCATGTCGGCAGGTACGGTGGATCCTCGCACGGGTCAGCCAGTCTCGGACGATTATGCCAACTGGTCTACACATCCAAACAATCCGATGCGCGTCGCTGCGGAGTAGAGACGGGGTGGCCGGAGGCGTCAGTGCGTGGTGGCGAGCATCTGTTCGCCGATCATGGCGAGTTTCGCATCAATCCGGTGAACAGCCTGCTGGAGTTCGTTCCGAAGCAACCTGTCGACCCGGTCGTTACGGCGCAACTCGAGAATTGCCTGCACATATCGTTGGCGAGCGTTGATCAATCTGACCATATCCGCGTCCTCGCGCTCTTTTGCATTGAACATCATTCAACTCTTAATTTGTTAATTTTGAGATAATTGAGGCGTTTTGACGGGAAGCACACCTGTCAGGCCGGGATCTGTTTTGCATTTTTCGGCAGTGGTTTGCTCTGGTTTGCTCATCTGGACCTCGCGTGCTTTTTCGATGTCTCTCGCGCGTCTGAATGGCGGGAGACACTGGC
This sequence comes from Paracoccaceae bacterium, assembly GCA_045106875.1. Lineage (GTDB taxonomy): Bacteria > Pseudomonadota > Alphaproteobacteria > Rhodobacterales > Rhodobacteraceae > Thermohalobaculum. The sequence continues at coordinate 12,995 of JBGCFK010000429.1, forward strand.
GTTCAGTGGTCCCGCGGTCGATGTGCTCAGTTCTGCAAGCTTTCGGTCGATGTTCCGGATCTCGCCCTCAAGTTCCTGGCGCAGTTGTTGCTTTTCGGAGCGCGACACATCCAGTGTCTCCAGCAAACGCCGACAACGACTGCGTGCATCCAGCAGGCTCTGCAACATCTTGATTCTCCACTACTTAAATATTGATGCGGATTTGAATATCAAAATGATATTTAATAGAATGTGATTTCTGTTACATATCTGCGAGCAACACAAAAAAATACCGACCCTTGGGCCTGCTGATCTGCGCGTGCAAGGGGTCGCTTTGCGGGAGAGGGCGAAATCCAGCGTCAAGCCCCGAGCCTTCGGGAATCTCAGCTTTCGACGCAGGAAAAGATATGGACTGAACGCCCTGCACGGCCTGTATCACGACCTTTCGCAAACCCTAGTTTGAGAAAGTCCCGAACCTCCGCTGTGATGCAGGTTTCTCGGACGCCACGCGCGACGTTTTGATGGCGCGGATCGTTGCTTGGCGTCGGAGAAGCGCTCAAGCGGGAAATCGCGGGGTTGGGCTTGGTGGAACTTCGTGGTTATGGGGATTTGCTGGTGAGGCGTGCCTTGGCTCTGCTCTTTGACACGAGATTCAGGAGAGTTTTTGGGGTGACCCAGGCGGGCGGTTTACGATTTTTTGGCCGCTTTGCGGTTTGGGCATTGGCGACTGACGGCTGTCGGATGGTCATTAGATAGATTTGCTCATTGCGCTTGGACCGCGGGCAATGGGCCGGACGGTTGAAGTTACAATCATCGATCTTTGGCGCGCATTTCATGCGGCGGCTCTCGCGGTTGCTGGCGGTGCTCTTGGGTGCTGTGTTGGCGCGATTGTGTTGATGATGATCAGTTGGCCGCCGCAGCATGGACAAGGCAGAGCTAAAATGCGGGGCTTGTCAGTTTTATCGGGGTTGTCACCATCGTCACGCTTCTGGTCTGGCGCCTTGGCCCTTAGCAAACGCCGGATTCTGGCGATATT
>JBGCFK010000043.1:0-5615 GCA_045106875.1 Paracoccaceae bacterium
ATGCCCCCGATGCCCGGCGGAATGCCTGGCTCGATGCCTGGAATGCCGGGACCGGGCGCAGCCCCGGGTGCAGGTCCCGCCTTGCCGCCGGGCTTCCCCGGTCTTGGTGGACCAGCCGCGCCGCCGCTGCCGCCCGGCCTTGCCGGGTTCGGGAAGAAGAAATGACCGGCGTCCACTTCGACTGGGCCTGGGGCATGATGGGCGGGCTGATGATCGGCATCGCTGCCGCCATGTATCTGCTGATCAACGGCCGCATCATGGGTGCGAGCGGGATCTTCGGTGGTTTGCTGGCATGGGAGGGGCATCGTTCCCCCTACGAGCGTATTGCCTTCATCGGAGGTCTCGTCACTGCTCCGGCTGCGGCCCTGTTGCTGCAAGATGTCTCGATCCCGACAGAGTTTGCGGTGACCGGCATCACATCCGACTGGACGGTGATCGTGGTGGGCGGTCTGCTTGTCGGCACCGGCACACGCATGGCAAACGGCTGCACCTCGGGCCACGGTGTCTGTGGAATGTCGCGGTTCTCGTTGCGCGGGATCGTCGCCACATTGACTTTTCTCGCAGCAGGCATGGCCGCCATGGCCGTGCTGCGTCACGGGCTTGGCGTGATCTGATGCGGATGATCTGGGCATTCGTCGCAGGATCCGTCTTCGGGCTCGGGCTCTGGGTCTCGGGCATGACCAGTACAGTGAAAGTACAGGGCTGGCTGGATGTGCTGGGCGCATGGGATCCAACGCTGGCTTTCGTGCTGGGCGGTGCAATCCTGCCGATGGCAGTGGCCTGGCGGCTCACGCCCGGACGGCGGCCGCATCTGGGAGGCAACTTTCCCTCGCGCCCCGACCCCATTCTGGACCGGCGACTGATTGTGGGCTCTGTACTCTTCGGCACCGGCTGGGCATTGGTGGGGCTGTGTCCGGGACCTGCAATCGCCTCGCTCTCGTATGGCGGCATTGAGGGGCTGGTGTTTCTGGCCGCAATGGCCATCGGCATGGTGGGCATCAACCTGACACGCCGGCAAAAGGTCCCGGCATGAACGCGCTGCCCGTTGATATCCCGGTTCTCGAGACCGAACGCCTGATCCTGCGCGGTCACAGGATCGAGGACCTGGAGGAGGAGAAAGCCTTCCAGATCTCGGACCGTGCGAAAGGCATTGGAGGGCCACATCCCCCAGAACGCGGATTCAGGTCGCTGTGCGGATATATAGGACACTGGGTGTTGCGTGGCTATGGCTTCTGGGCACTGGAGGAGAAGGCAACCGGGCGCTATTTGGGGCGCGTCGGTTGTTTCTATCCGGACCTCTGGCTGGAACGCGAGATTGGCTGGTCAGTCACCGCCGCTGGCGAGGGCCGAGGCATCGCCTACGAGGCCGCCATGGCCTGCCGGACCTATGCATACGAGACGCTCGGCTGGACCACGGCCATCAGCGTGATCACGCCAGACAATGACCGGTCCATCGCGCTTGCCAGACGCTTGGGTTGTACGCGCGATGCAGACTGGGAGCACCACGAACACGGCACGCTCACCATCTGGCGCCACCCCGCACCCGAGGCTCTGCAATGACGCCTCCCATCATCGAAACTGAACGCCTGCACCTGCGCGGCCTCGCCCCCCGGGACTTTGCGCCGCTTTGCGCGTTTTATGCGTCTGACCGGGCGCGGTTCGTTGGCGGGCCGCTGGACCCGGAACAGACATGGCGCACACTCGCCACCGAAATCGGCCACTGGTCGCTGCGCGGGTATGGACGGTTCGGTGTGGAAGAAAAATCCTCAGGCACCCTTGTCGGCGTCATCGGCCCGTGGAACCCGGAAGGCTGGCCAGAGCCCGAGATCGGCTGGGATCTGATGAACGGTCACGAAGGCAAGGGGTACGCAACGGAAGCCGGACGGGCAGCCCTCGATTACGCTTACGGCACGCTCGGTTGGCCCACGGCGATCAGCCTTGTCGCAGACGGCAATGACGGGTCCGCGGCAGTTGCAAAGCGGCTTGGCGCAGTCGAGGACGGCCCCTACCTGCACCCGCGCTTTGGTGCCACGCAAATCTGGCGGCATGCAGCGCCGGAGCGTGCGATATGACGACCATACCCACATTGCAGACCGAACGTCTGATCCTGCGCCCGCCCTCGGCGGCGGACCGCGACCTTTATGTGCGGTTCTTTGATTGTGCAGAGGCCTCGGCGCTGTACGGCGGACCGCTCAAACCGCATGAAGCGTGGCGCATATTGGCGCAGGATCTTGGCCATTGGCACCTCAAGGGTTTTGGCAAATGGACCCTCCAGCGCCGTGCGGACGGCGCCTTGATCGGTGGCTGCGGGCTGGTGCATCTGGAAGGCTGGCCAAGCCACGAGCTGACATGGTGGCTGCTACCCGAACATCGCGGGTCGGGCTTTGCAACCGAAGCCTCGCATGAGGTCATTGCCTATGCCTACGACACGCTGCACTGGTCGCATGTGGAAACACATATGCGGGACGAGAACGCGTCGGCACATGCCATCGCCAAGCGCCTTCGCGGCGTCTTTGACCGGCGGTCGACCTTTCCGGACGGCTTCACACGGGATGTCTTCCGCCTGCCACACCCGGCCATGTCGGAGGCTTCATGATGAACGTGTTCCTCGAGACCCAGCCTCTGAACGGCCGGGTCGCATTCACTGCGGCATCGTGGGAACGGGGGGCAGTCCTGACTTCCCCGTCCGATGCCTGTGGAGCGGGCGATTGCGCGACCACCGCCCGCAACATGCGTCCAAACAAGACACTGTCGATCCAAAACGCCAAACTGCTTGGCTGCCATCCTGATCCGCTCACAGGCAGGTTCGACACGGACAAACCGGAACACTGCCACCCTCGCCCGGAGGAACTGTGATGTCGACTTCCTGTACATACGCTTGCCATACGCAAGCCATACGCATGCCATACGCATGCCATACGCATGCCATACGGCTGGAATCGTCGCGCAAAGGGGTGTGGCATGTCTGATGAGGACCGCGCTCAGGAGGTCCTCGCAGACCTGCGCCAAAGCATCGACAACCTAGATGCCGTGCTGGTCCATACGCTGGCTGAACGCTTCCGCTGCACGACTGCGGTGGGCAAGCTGAAGGCAAGCCACGCGCTGCCGCCGGCCGATCCTGCACGCGAAGGCAGGCAGATCGAGCGGCTCGAAACAATGTGCGCCGACAGCGGCCTCGACCCGGAATTTGCCAAGAAATTCATGCGCTTCATCATCGATGAAGTGATCCGTCATCACCAACAGTTCCAGAAATAGCCGGGCATCCCGGCGTCGCCATCAAAGGAGATAAAACATGGCAATGAAGATCAGACTGGCCCGCGGCGGGTCCAAGAAACGCCCCTTCTACCGCATCGTCGCAGCCGACAGCCGCATGCCCCGCGATGGCCGCTACATCGAGCGTCTCGGAACCTATAACCCATTGCTTCCAAAGGATTCCGAGGAACGCGTGAAGATGGACATGGATCGCGTGCAGCACTGGCTGGACCGCGGCGCTCAGCCCACCGACCGGATCGCACGGATGCTCGAAGCCGCTGGCAAGCGCGAGAAGACCGAGCGCAACAACCCGCAGAAATCCGTCCCCGGCGAAAAGGCAAAGGCCCGCGCCGAAGAGAAGGCGCAGAAGATTGTAGACGCCGAAGAAGCCGCCAAGGCAGCCGAGGAAGAAGCCAAAGCAGCAGCAGCAGCAGCGGCACCAGCCGAGGAAGCACCCGCGGAAGAGGCACCTGCCGAGGAAGCTCCGGCTGAAGAAGCGCCTGCTGAAGAAGACGCCAAGAAGGAGTGATCCCGCATGGGAGAACTTGAAGGCAAAGTCGCAATCGTCACTGGCGCCGGTTCCCTCGGGGGGATCGGTGCTGCGACGGTTAAGTGCTTGAAAGATATGGGCGCGGCAGTCTGGGCTTTGGACGTGAACGAAGCCGGACTGACCGAGGTCGCCTCCAAGCTTGGTGCAACCACCCGAGTGGTGGACATAAGCAAACGCGGCCAGATCGACGCTTGCGTTGCCGAAGTCATGTCCGAACATGGCCGCATCGATATCCTCGTGAACAATGCAGGCACGGCTGCGGGCGCAAAGCCCTTCCTCGAGTTGACCGATACCGATTGGCAGACAAGTTTTGCGGTAAATATCAAGGGCACGGCGGATTTCTGTCAGGCCGTCATCCCACACATGCAGGCCGGAGGCGACGGATGCATCGTCAATCTCTCGTCCATGACCGGCATCGGGGCTCAGCGCGCATTTGGAGCGTATACGACTGCAAAACATGCGCTGATTGGCATGACCAAGACCATCGCGGCCGAATTTGGGCCCGAGGGCATCCGCTGCACGGCAATCTGCCCCGGCTTCATTGCGACGGATTTTCACGAAAGGGTCAACCGCCGATTGGCCGCCGAGCAGGACCTGGATCTCGAAGCGTTCAAGACCGAACGCTACCAGCAGGTTGCGATGCGCCGCGCCGGAACCCCGGCAGAGGTCGCACGCCTGATTGCCTTCGTGTGCGGTCCAGGGGGGGCTTACATCACAGGTGTCGCCCTGCCGGTCACCGGCGGCGTGCAGCTGGGCCTCTGACATGGATGCACCCGATGACATGGTCTGCGTTGGGGCCATTGCGGGCGCTTTTGGCGTTCGGGGCGAAGCGCGGATCAAGTCATTCTGCGCAGATCCGGGCGCGTTGGGAGACTATGCCCCCCTGACAGCGGAGGACGGGCGGAGCTTCGATCTTCAGCTGGGCCGGGCCATCAAGGGCGGATACGCTGCACGGCTGGACGGCGTGCTGACCCGCGAGGATGCCGAGGCATTGAAGGGCACAAGGCTTTATGCGCCGCGCGACCGCCTGCCCGCCCTGCCCGATGACGAGTTCTACCATGCCGACCTGATCGGGCTGGAAGTCGTGGACACGGGCGGCGAGCCTCTTGGCAAAGTTCGCGCCGTCCATGATTTCGGCGCAGGCGACGTGATCGAGGTCACCGGCAAGGCGGAACTGATGCTCCCCTTCACCTTGGAGGTCGTGCCGACTGTGGACCTCACCTCCCGCCGCCTGATCGCGGACCTGAGCAATGTGGAGGACAAATGACCCTTCACCAGCAAGGAGATGACTATCCACAGCTCTACGAGGCGGTGTTGGCTATGGTTCGCAAGACCCTGCGCGAGGATTGGGATCCGCTTGGCGTCGCGCGCGCACATCCGACGGCCTATGATGAATATGACAGCTATGCGCCCGGACTGGCCACGATGTTGATGCATGGTGTCGACTTCGAGGTATGGTCAGGGCGTCGACATCAGTTAGTGCAGCACATGGGGCTTGAAGGCGAAGCTGCGGAAACTGCGTCTGCTGACATATTTGAGCTTCTGCGCGAACGTGCAAAGGACATTGCGGACAACTTCTATGAGTGACACGCCCAAGCCGCGCTCCCACGGTATATTTCAGCCCAAGGTCTCGACCCAACCGCGTCCCCTGATGGAGGATCTGGCGCGTCCCAACGCATTCCGGGCGAAAATCCTCACCCTCTTCCCCAGCGCCTTCCCAGGCGTGCTGGCCGAAGGGCTGACGGGCAAGGCACTGAAAGACCGGCTCTGGACCTGCGAGGCCATCGACATCCGCCGCTTCGCCACAGACAAG
>JBGCFK010000430.1:0-10781 GCA_045106875.1 Paracoccaceae bacterium
AGTGGGTGTCAGCGGAATGATCGCAGGGTAATCGCCACCAAAGACCACGCCCTCGAACTCGGCCCCGCGGTAGCCCGTGGCCGTGATCTCGGCGACCAGATCGCATTTGCGCACGCCCGGAGCGATCATGTCCCGGGCAACCTCGTGCATCCGCTCGACAATGCGGGCGGCACGGCGCATGAACGTGATCTCGGCGGGCGATTTCACGGCCCGGCACCAGTTGATCAGCGCGGTTGCGTCCACCAGCTCGCCCGGCAGGGCCGCACCCAGAACCTGATGTGCGCGCGCCGAGTAATAGTAATTCTCCATCTCGACGCCGACCCGTCCGTCAGCCCAGCCCCGCTCGGCCAGCAGAAGTGCAAGGTGGTCCATCGGGTGGCGTTCCGTCGACATCACATAGTGGTCCGGATAGGGAACAAGATCGTCTGCGGCCATGTAACAGGTGCGCCCTGCCCCCACCGCATCCATGGCCCTGCCCCAGAAAACCGGATCCCCCGAAGGGCCGATGATAACCGCCTGATGCACATAGAAGCTCCAACCGTCATAGCCGGTAAGCCATGCCATGTTGGAGGGATCGACGGTGACCATCACATCAACCCCAGCCTCGACCATGGCCTGCCGCACGCGGGCGAGACGGTCTGAGTATTCCTCTTGGCTGAATGGCAGGTCGATATCGGACATCTCGGGCTCCCCTCTGTGCTGGCCATTGGATAAGAGACCGCTCCCGCATGACCTCGCAAGGGAAACCGCGCCCTGCCCCGAGGTTTTCCTAATAATCGGAGGCAAAAGACCCGGCCCCGCGCACGCGGGAACAGGATACCCCGGAGGGCGCCGAAGCAAAAGACAAGCCGAACCAGATCGGTCCGCCCGCCCCCTAGAATTTCCGCGAGATCGTCAGGGAGCCGAACTGGGCAAATCCTTGCTGCCCCTGAAACTCGGGGGAGCGGAAGACGTGCGTGTAGGCGACCTCGACATTGTCGAACTGCAGCGCGAGCCCCCCCTGTATGTCGGCAACAAAGCGGTGCGGCTCGACCGAGGGACTGTCGCGAAAACTGTTACCTTCGAGAAAGATGTTACGCCCGATGAACCGGCCATCGACACCTGCAAAGAGGTACCAGCCAACCCCGTCGACTTCCTCGAAGAAACCGGGGCTCGCCAGCGCAGGGAGAACGCGGGGTGGCCCGTAATTGTCACCCAGCCGGTCACCGATCCGGGCCGTCAATCCAGCGGAGGCGGACGTATCCACATTCCCCAGCGCAAACGAATAGCTGGGCAGCACGTCCATCTCGAGATCGAACAGCGGCAGATCGGTTTCATACCCGAAGCGGTACTTGCGTTCGTAAAGCAGGCGCACCCCGGGTTCATTCTTCAGCTGGAAGTCCCAGCCCACGGGATCGTCGAATCCGCCAGTGTCATGGACAACGCGTTGGATGTCATCGGCTTGAGCAAGCTCGCCGACCACGCCCACGTCCAGCGCCCAGGTGTCCAGTCGATCGCCCCTGTCCGCCGAGATCCCGACCGACACGTAGGAGAACCCGGCATAGGGGCGATCCTGCGCATCAGGCGGGCGGAACGTGATCTCGACCGGCGTGTAGATGTTCTGGCCCGCAGCGAAAGTACCGTACCAGTCATCCGCATCGGTCAGCCAGTTCAGGTTGCGCCGGGCGAACCGGCCGATCCACGGCAGCTCGTTGCGGGGCGTGACATAGGTCAGGCGCACGCCATTGGTGTAGCTCTCGTCTGTGCCCCCGAAGATGTCGTTCTCGAAGGTGAAGGACAGACTGCCACCATCCGAGACCGCAGGCACCGGGCCATCATCCCCCGGATCACGCCCCTCATCCGCATCCTGAGCCCACACCGGGCCAGCCACCAGACAGATTGCGGCAAGTTTCAGCAGACGCATAGCGCATATCCTTCGGTAAAGCCCCCGACTTGCACGCGGCAGAGCGCGGCGTCCGGCGGTGCACCCCTTACACCGAATTACAGTTTAGAACGATTCTTGATTTCCTGACTGTTTTGCTCCACATAACATCGCAGAGATATGGAGCCCCAAAATGTTCATCCAGACCGAAGCGACCCCGAATCCCGCGACCTTGAAATTCCTGCCCGGTCAGACCGTGATGCAGACGGGCTCGGCGGACTTTCCAAGCGCGACCGCGGCCGAGGCATCTCCGCTGGCTTCCCGGATATTCGCTGTGGACGGCGTTGTCGGCGTGTTCCTCGGGCCGGATTTTGTGTCTGTCTCGAAGAACGATACGGTTGACTGGGCACATGTAAAGCCCGCCATCCTTGGCGGCATTATGGAGCATTTTCAGTCCGGCGCTCCGGTCATCGCGGGCGATACGGACCCTGCCAATGATGGCCATGCCGACCATACCGGCCCTGACGGCGAGATCGTCGGCCAGATCAAGGAACTGCTCGACACGCGGGTTCGCCCGGCCGTGGCTCAGGATGGCGGCGATATCACCTTCCACGGCTTTGACCGCGGCGTCGTTTACCTCACCATGCGCGGAGCGTGCGCAGGCTGCCCATCCTCGACCATGACACTGAAGCATGGGATCGAGAATCTGCTGCGCCACTACATCCCCGAAGTCACCGAGGTACGTCCGGTCGGGCTCGACCTCTAGGGCCGCCGGCAGACGCCATCTGTTGGTCTTCGGGTGATCCTCGGCATCGACACATCTGCGGGCCAGTGCGCTGTCGCGCTGGTCGGCAAGGCCGTGACAAGCCATGCCGAGCCCATGCACCGCGGGCATGCCGAGGCACTCTTTCCCATGATCGAAGCTGCATTGGCCGAGACAGGTGGGTCCTATGATGACCTCACGCGGGTTGCGGTGTGCACGGGGCCGGGTTCGTTCACCGGTATCCGTGTCGGCGTGGCAGCTGCCCGCGGGATCGCGCTGGGCTGCGGTATCCCTGCTATCGGCATCACGCGGTTCGAAGCACTGGCGGACCCGGGTCTGGATGAGGAAACCATCGCCCTGCCTGGCCGGGCGGGGACGATCTACGTGCAGCGTTTTGCAAAGGGCGCACCGCATGGAGAGCCAGAAATCATCGAGGGTATGGCCGAGGACCTTCTGGCCAACCCCCGGATTATTGCCCGCATGGGCGCCGAGCGCATGCCCGGCACGCCGCCCGCACCGCTTTATCTGCGAGGAGCCGATGCGGACCCGCCGCGGGACGCGCCACCGGTGATCCTCGACTGATGGCGGGCCTCTGATGGCAGATCGCTAATGGTCCGTGTTGTCGTGCCGGAGCCCGATATCGCAGCAAGGCTTTGCACCATCGAGCAGGCTGCGTTCCCGGGACGCGAAGCGCACTGGTCCGTGGACGACTATGTGAACCTTGGCGGTCCGCCCGGCGCTGCAATCCTGACGGATGATGCCATTGCCAAGGGCCTCCTGGTTCTGCAATTCGCCGCCGACGAGGGTGAGGTCATCAACCTCGGCGTGATCCCGCAGGCACGCAGGCACGGGTTGGGGCGGGAGTTGCTTGACGCCGGAGAAGCGCTGGCCGATGGGCTGGGTATCGCGCGGATATATCTGGAAGTGGCTGCGGACAACGCACCTGCCAGAAAACTCTACGAGGCCGCAGGCTACGCTCGGGTCGGTGAACGCAAAGACTACTATGCCCGCCCGGATGGCAACCGTATGGACACCATTGTCATGTCAAGATCACGCGAGCGCATGGCGCCTTAGAACCACTGCCCAGGCTCGATCATCCCACGCTCCAGAAGCTGCGAAGATGTCCAGTCGAACGGTTCGGTCCCGCGCCATTCCAGCCGCTCGCGCAGCGGCCCGAAATTGGGATGGGCCATGATCCGCCGCGTGCGGCGCAGGGTCATCACGGCGCCGGTCGGATTATTGTGCCAGGGACATTGCACGGCGGCATAGTCGGGGTCGTGAAAAATCAACTCGCGGTCCATTCGCACGCTGCGCGCTGCCTTGAACAGCGAGGTTCGCCCGATCTGCTCCATGCCGCGCGGCACCATCTCCTGAAACCGCCAGCCAAGCCCGCCAAACACCCGCAGCTGCTGATTCTCCTTGGGAAAGGCGTGATAGCCCGAGATGTCGATGGAAAGCGCAGCCTCGGTTGGACAGGTCTCGGCACCGGGCAAATCCTGAGCATATAAATCCAGCGCGTAGGTATAGAGGCTCCGCCGCCGTTCGTCGGTCATGAAAGCCGTCAGATCAGCCAGCGAGCGCGTCTCGTAGAACGGGTAGATCAGGAACTCGCCAGCCCAGAGCCACGCGACCCAGCGACCGTCCAGCGCGCCGAACAGCAGGTTCAGTTGCTCGGCAATCCCGCGCTCATAAGGGCGTTCCGCGATCTGGATCACCGGGCAGGCAACGCTTTCGGCATCAACCCCGGGACCAATTGCAATCACCGCCCCCGTGCCAAGCCTTGCCAGCCATTTGGCCGAAGCCGTCGCGTGCAAATCGGATTCGCACAGCACCACGCCAACAACGCCGCCCGGAAGGCTGGACGTCTTACGAGCAAACTCGGCAACACTCGCAAATTCGGCAATACTCGACAGGCTCATGGTCAAAGCTCGTGGGCAGGTCCATTCTGGGCGCTTCGGGGAGTTAGCCCAAGAAAGGTGGATTGTCGATGAACAGGGCGCCGTCCACGTGCATTGCCCGGCTTGCCCCCGGCGCATCCGCGGCGTAAGTTCCGCGGCGATGAGATACGGGTCCCGCATATGTAGTGACATGACCGACCGGCAGCGATTGCCGTGGCGGTTCCATCCATGCCGGGCCGGGAGCGTTCAGGCCGGGTGAGGCGCGTGCCGCCTTCCCCCATGAACGCCAACTTTAAAAGAGAGACCGAGATGACCGCCAAAACGCTGTACGACAAGATCTGGGATGCCCACGTTGCCAACGAGGCAGAGGATGGCACATGCCTTCTCTACATCGACCGTCACCTCGTGCACGAAGTGACCAGCCCTCAGGCGTTCGAGGGCCTTCGGATGGCCGGACGCGGCGTGCGCTCGCCAAGCTCGACGATTGCGACCCCGGACCACAACGTGGCCACCACGCTGGATCGCAATGAAGGCATCAAGGAAGAAGAAAGCCGCATTCAGGTCGAGACCCTGCGCCAGAACTGCAAGGATTTCGGGATCGAGCTTTTCGACGTCGATGACGTGCGTCAGGGCATCGTGCACATCATCGGTCCCGAGCAGGGCATCACGCAGCCCGGCATGACCATCGTCTGCGGTGACAGCCATACCGCCACCCATGGGGCATTTGGCGCGCTGGCGCACGGGATCGGCACCTCCGAGGTCGAGCACGTACTGGCCACGCAGACGCTGGTGCAGAAGAAGTCCAAGAACATGAAGGTCGATATCCCGGGCACGCTGCCGCCCGGTGTCACGGCCAAGGACATTACCCTGACCGTCATCGGCGAGACCGGTACAGCAGGCGGTACCGGCCATGTGATCGAGTACACGGGCGACGCGATCCGTGCGCTGTCCATGGAAGGCCGGATGACCGTCTGCAACATGGCGATCGAAGGTGGCGCCCGCGCGGGTATCGTGGCCCCTGACGACACGACGTTCGATTACCTGAAAGGCCGTCCCCGCGTGCCGCAGGGCGAGATGTGGGACAAGGCAGTTGCGCACTGGCGGACACTGTTCACCGACGAAGGCGCGCATTTCGACAAGGTCGTGACGATCCGTGCCGAAGACATCGCGCCTGTGGTGACATGGGGAACATCGCCGGAGGACGTGCTGCCGATCACCTCTGCTGTGCCCGCTCCCGAGGATTTCGAAGGCGGCAAGGTTGATGCCGTGCGCCGCTCGCTGGACTATATGGGCCTGACCCCGGGCACACGCTTGCAGGATGTCGATATCAACACGGTCTTCATCGGATCGTGCACCAATGGCCGGATCGAGGATCTGCGCGAGGTCGCCAAGATCATGGAAGGACGCCGCGTCAAGGACGGCATCCGGGCGATGATCGTACCAGGCTCGGGCCTTGTGCGCGCTCAGGCCGAGCAGGAAGGCCTGCTGGCCAAGCTGACCGAAGCGGGCTTTGACTTCCGACTGGCGGGCTGTTCGATGTGTCTGGGCATGAACCCGGATCAGCTTGTGTCAGGTGAACGCTGTGCGTCCACATCCAACCGCAACTTCATGGGCCGTCAGGGTCCGGGCGGACGTACGCATCTGGTGAGCCCCGCCATGGCAGCCGCTGCGGCGGTCACAGGGCGCCTGACGGATGTGCGTGAGCTGAGCTGACAAACCAAACGGAATCCCGGATCAGAAGATCCGGGATACGAGAAACCTGGCGTGCTCGCCCATCCGGGCTGTGCGCGCCGCGGCGCCCGGAACAAACATATGCGCTTCCTACCGAAGATCTTCCGTGCGGCTGTGAAGTCAGGGAGCCTCGAGCTTCGGGGGCCAGGCGGGTTTTCCGAAACCTTTGGCGACGGTGCCGCGCCGCATGTTGCAGTGCGGATCAACGATCCCCGCCTCGACTGGAAGATCTTTCTGAACCCAGAACTGAAGGCGGCCGAGGCCTATATGGAAGGTGGACTGGAGGTCGAGCAGGGCTCGATCCACGACTTCATCCTTTTGTTTTTCCAGAATAAAAAGAACTTCGACATGACACCCAGCCAGATTTTCTGGCGCGGGCTGGCGCGGAAGTTCCGCCGGACCATGCAGCACAATCCGATCGCTCGGGCGCGGGCAAATGCTGCCCATCACTACGACATGGGCAACGACTTCTACCGTCTGTGGCTGGATCCCGACATGCAGTATTCCTGTGGATACTGGGAGGACGGTGTCTCCACGCTGGAGGATGCACAAACCGCCAAGAAGCGCCATATCGCGGCAAAGCTCGCATTGGCTCCGGGACAGCGTGTGCTCGATATCGGGTGTGGCTGGGGTGGCATGGCACTATATCTTGCGTCAGTGGCAGAGGTCGAGGTCGTCGGCGTGACGTTGGCTGAGGAACAGTTGGCCGTTGCCCGGAAGCGTGCCGAGATCCTGGGTCTCTCGGACCGGGTCGAGTTTCGCCTGCAGGACTATCGCCATGTGACGGAAACCTTCGACCGTGTCGTCTCGGTCGGCATGGCCGAGCATGTCGGTGTTGGGCACCTCACTGAGTATTTTCTCAATGTTCGCAACCGCTTGGGACCAGAGGGCGTCTCGCTGATCCATGCGATTTCCTCCAAGGCGCCACCCGGCGTAACAGGGCCATTCATCCGCAAGTACATCTTTCCGGGCGGATACGCGCCAAGCCTTTCCGAGACATTCGAGGCCATCGAGAAGTCCGGACTTTGGACGCTGGACTGCGAAATCTGGCGGGTTCACTATGCCAAAACACTGGAGGAATGGCGACATCGCTTCGATGCAATTCGCCCGCAGGCTGTTGATAAATATGACGAAAAACTCGCACGAATGTGGGAGTTGTACCTTTCTTCCTGCGAGTGCGTGTTCTCCCACGGCGCGTCCATGGTGTTCCAGATCCAGTTGGCGCGCGAGCGCGATGCGGTGCCTCTGACCCGCGACTATATGGCGACGGAGAAGACCCGGCTGGCAGCACGTGAGACGGAATTCCTGCCCGCCATTCTTGCCTCCACAGAGCAGGCTCTGGGAAGCTGACGCCCGGAAACAGGCGTCTGGCCAAGCGTATGGCACCTGTACAGTAAGCGTATGGCTTTCGTATGGCACGGGTATGTACAGGAAGTCGGCAGGCACAAAGCACATGGTTGGCGTCAGAGTTGGCGTCAGATCGCCCCGCGCGCGGGCAGCCGCGCCACGACCACCACGTGCACGGCCGAGATAACAACCACCGAGGCAGTCATCCAGCCGACCTGCCCCGTGAACGGCACGCCAAGGTCAATGGCCCAGCCGGTGATCCCCGGCCCGATGGCGGATCCCACCACCATGAACGACTGCGCAACCGCCTTGACTGCGCCGATATGCCGGGTGCCATAGATCTCGGCCCAGAAGGTGCCCCAAAGCGCATGCGCGATCCCGGTCGTAACGCCCGCAAGCGAGAGCGCCGCGACCCACGACCAGAGCCCCTCGAACGGGCCAATCAGCAGGATGCCCGCGCCAAGCGGCAACAGGAAGATCGGCAGCAAACGGTCCGGGCCGACGCGGTCCACCAGAACGCCCGCGATCAGCGAGACAACGATAGTCACGATTGCATAGGCAGGATAGGCGGCTGTCATCCCGACCTTGCTCCACCCCATATCGGCCGCGATGTGCGCGACCTGAAAGAAGATGACGGTTCCGATGAAGCTGTTCGCCATGATGCCCGGCACGAGCATCCAGAAGAGTGAATGGCGCAGAACATTCCGGCGGTTCCAGTGTGTGCCGTCGCGACCTGGCGCCTGTGTGGCAGGATCCGCATTGCGGGGCTCGCGCTCGTCACGGGCGAGCCAGGCCACCATCGGCGCAAACACCGCGACCAGCAGGACGGCGACCACCAGCCAGACTGCGCGCCAACCGATCCACGGCTCGGTAAGGGCTGCGAGCGCGGGCAATGCAGCCTCCCCCAACGAGTATCCCAGCCCTGCAATCGCCACAGCGCGGCCCCTGTGCGCCCTGAACCAGCGGGCCATGGCCGTGATCCCAAGATGGCTGATCATGCCCTGCCCGCAGAAACGCAGCCCGAAGATCAGGAAACCCAGAAGCCAAGGGCTGTCATTCAGGCTCATGCCCACGGCGATGGCTGCGAAACCTGCGAAGATCAGCCATGCAAGACGTGCAACCCGGATCTCGTCAGCGAAGCGCCCGGCCCAGATCACAGCCGCCGCCGAAGACAGGGTGGCGATCATGTAGATCCCGCCCCAGTCCCCATCCGTCAGCCCGAAGGATACCATGATCCGGTCGGCGAAGATCGAGATGAAATAGGTCTGTCCGAACGACGACGCGAATGTCAGCGTCACGCCAACGCCAAGCCAACGACCATTGCTGCGGAGAAAGGCGCGATCCATGCAGCCCGTTTAGGCGGGCATCAGGACCGGCGCCAGAGAATTCGCTTACCGGATGATCAGCTTGAACCCGCGTTGCCGATAAACCTTGCCATCATGGTGCCGGTGCCCGTGGCTGTGCTTTTTGCTGCCATGGCGGTGATAGCCGTAGCCGTTGTGCCAGTGGCCCTTGCGCGCACGCCTGGGGTAGTGTTTGCCGATTGCAACGCGACCATTTCGGAAACGCAGGACCAGCTTGTTGCCTTTGCGGTGATGGTGAGCGCGCTGCTTCTTGTGCCGAAAACCGACTGTCTGGACGTCAGCGTGGGCTTCAATTTGCATAAGGGTCTGAGCCGAACCTGCCTTGGCTGGCCCTGTCGCGAAGGCCGCAACCAACAGGATCAGGCTGGCCATAAACGCCGGGAACGAGATATTCATCGATATGTCTCCATGTCCTTAAAACCACTACTTTCGATACAAGGTAAGTACCCGGGGCTCGCCAGAAGGTTCATCCGAGGGGCTGGGACGAGGCACTGCTTGCACGCGCGCGCGACCCGTGCTTTATCGGCAGGGATCACAGGAGACCCGAGATATGGAAAAGTTCACCACCCTCACCGGCGTTGCCGCCCCGCTGGACATGATCAATGTCGACACCGACATGATCATCCCCAAGCAGTTCCTCAAGACCATCAAGCGGTCCGGGCTTGGCGTGCATGCGTTCTCCGAGATGCGGTACAATGCCGACGGATCCGAGAAGCCGGACTTCGTGCTGAACCAGCCAGCCTACCGCGAGGCCTCGATTCTGGTGGCGGGCGACAATTTCGGCTGCGGATCGTCGCGCGAGCATGCGCCGTGGGCGATTCTGGATCAGGGCATCCGCTGTGTGATCTCGACTTCGTTCGCGGACATCTTCTACAGCAACTGCTTCAAGAACGGCATCCTGCCGATCGTGGTCAGCCCGGATGAGCTGGAAAAGCTGATGGATGATGCGGGCCGGGGCGCGAACGCGACCATGACCGTGGATCTGGAAGCTCAGACAATTCAGGGCCCCGATGGCGGTACGATCAGCTTCGAGATGGATGCGCACAAGAAGCACTGCCTGATCAACGGCCTAGATGATATCGGCCAGAGCCTGCAGAAGGTCGACGCGATCTCTGAATATGAAGCCAAGCGCGATGCCGCGACACCGTGGCTGAACGCGGCCAACGCGTAGGCGCAGGTCGCGCCCCGGCTTTCTGGCGACGGGGCCCAGGTGATATGGCAGGTATCGCGAACAGCCGAAGCATCAGGCAACGGCTCCGGCGCTACGCTGCTGCAATCTTGAAAGTGTCTGGCGCGCTGGCGTTGGCGGGCACGGTATCCATGACGTCTGCCCAATCCATGAATCTCGAGCGAAGCGCAGAAAGCATCCGCATCGCCACGTTCAACACGGCGCTTGCCCGCAAGGGAGCGGGCGTACTGATCAAGGACATCCGGGATCGCGATGAGCAGGTCCTTGCCGTGGCCGAGATCATCCTCCGCGTGCGGCCAGACATCATTCTGCTGAACGAGGTTGACTACGATCCGGCTGGCGCCGCGATGCACGGCTTTGCGGATCTGTTGGCCGAAGGCCTGGCCGATCTGGACGGCCTGGATCTACCATATCGCTTCACGGCGCCTGTGAACACGGGTGTGCCCTCGGGCTTTGACCTCGATGGCGATGGACGCAGCGCCGGGCCGCGCGATGCGCTTGGCTATGGCAGATATCCCGGCCAGTACGGCATGGCGATCCTCTCGCGATTTCCACTGGGTCCTGCACGGACGTTCCAGAAACTGAAATGGGCCGAGACACCGTGGGCGACGGCTCCGATGAACCCCGA
>JBGCFK010000431.1:0-9977 GCA_045106875.1 Paracoccaceae bacterium
GCGGCGACGGCGCGGACAGCCTGTCCGGCAGCGCACAGAACGACATGATCTATGGCGGCGATGACGATGACGTGCTGGAGGGCGGCGCGGGCGCGGACAGCTTGTTTGGCGGCGGCGGGCAGGATCAGGTCTCGTACGAGAACTCGGACGTAGGCGTGATCTTCACCCCCACCGGTGCACCATCCGAGTTCATCGGCCAGGGGGGCCATGCCGAGGGAGACATCCTCAGCGAGATCGAGGTCCTGATCGGCTCGGATTTTGGCGACGAGTTTGTCGGCAATCCCAACGAGTCCAACATCATCGACGGTGGCCGTGGCAGCGATACGATTACGGGTGGCACCGAAGATGACCTGCTGCTCGGCGCACAGGGCGGCGATACCATCGATGGAGGCGCAGGTACCGACCAGACTTCATACATTTTCTCGCTGGGCGGCGTGACCGTGAACCTGTCCACGGGGCTCGCTTTTGGCGGACATGCGACCGGCGATGACCTGACCAGCATCGAGAGTGTGCAAGGCACTTTCTACGCCGACAAGCTGACCACCTCGGGCAATGACGGTGCACTGGACGGATCGAACGGTGACGACACCCTGCGCAGCATGGGCGGGCGCGTCAGCCTGTTTGGTGGTGGCGGCGACGATATCGTCTATGCGGATGGCGACGCTTTTGGCGATGAGTTGTCGGGCGGAGGCTTCTACAATCTGCGCCCGGGGCGCGACTTGCTGAGCTATCGGTTCGCCGACAACGGCGTCAATGTGGATCTCTTCAATGGACAGGCCGAGGCGATCGGCGTGCCGTTCTCGTCCCCCGATGCCATTGCTGGAACAGAAATGGTGCTCGCGCCGCCAGGCCAAGCAGGCGAGGTCATCGGACCCGCCTTGGGCTACAGCAGCTTCGAGGATCTGGAGGGGTCCAACGACAACGATACGCTGATCGGCGACAATCGCGGCAATTCAATCCTCGGGCTGAGCGGCAACGACACCCTCGGCGGCGGCGACGGCGACGACACGCTGATCGGTGGCAGTGGCGCGGACAGCCTTGCCGGCGGGAATGGCAGCGACTGGGCAGATTACCGTGACAGCTTCTCAGGCGTGACCGTCACGCTTGGCGAGGGTGGCTTTTCAGGCGCGGGAGCGGGCGGCAGCGCCACTGGGGATACGCTGGTCTCTGATATCGAGAACATCTTTGGATCCAGCCGTGCCGATACGCTGACCGGCAACTCGGATGCCAACCGCATCAACCCCGGAATTGCCATTTCGGGCGCGGACAGCGTCGATGGGCTCGGCGGTGACGATACGTTGGTCCTCAGTTATGGGGATCTGTACAGCGCGATCGGGATCAACCAGGCAGCTGGCGAGGGCTTTGTGTTTGGTGCGACAGCGCTCACCTACACGGATATCGAACGCCTCAATCTGGACGGCACTGCCTTCAATGATATCGTCATTCTGGACGACTTCACGGATGACCGACTGTTCCTGCGCGGCGGCGACGACATTATCGGCGCGGGCGGCGGGAATGATATCGTCCTGGCGGGACCTGGCAACGACGTGATCAGTCACTTCGGCCGGATCACGGAGACGTCACAGGATCTGCCCACCTTGTGGATCGACGGCGGTGAGGACATCGACACACTTAACATCGATCTGGCTCTGGCGACCGAAGCAGTGGAACTCGCCATGGGCTCGCCTCTGGTCGAGAACCCGGATCAGGCCGAGTTCATCGGCACTGAAGTCGCCATCACCCGGATCGAGATCATTGGCGATGTGACCACTGGCATCGGCAATTTTGACGATACACTGATCCAGCCGGGCGACTTCGACAACGTGTTCCTGACTTTCGACGGCGACGATGTGATCGCGCCAGGGTTGGGCAGCGATACGATCATTGCGGGCGAGCGCCCGGACAATGCGCGCGGCACGGATGTGGATCTGCTGATCCTCGACTATTCAGAGGCCGTGCTGGACCACGTTGTCAGCAGTTTCGAGATCGATATTGATCAATCCTTTGGCGGCTATGCAGGCATCGACGTCACCGGGCAACAGACTTCAGATTTCGTCTTCTTTCAGGATGTCGAGCGCCTTTTCGTCACCGGCACAGATGGCAGCGACATCATGTTCGGCGCAAGCGATCCGGAATATGATGGACCGGGCGATCTTCTGATCGGGCTCGCGGGCGGGGATACGCTTTATGGCGGTCTGGCGGACGATACACTGATCGCCGGGATCGTCGGCGGCGACGATATCATCGACGTTGTCTACGGCGGCGATGGTGCGGACCTGTTCGTGCTGGGCGACGAGACCGGCTATTTCTATGGCGAGCCCTCGGTAAACCCGCCAGACAATCGCGACGGGATCATCATCCATGATTTCGACGATACAGAAGGCGATGTGATTCAGCTTGTCGGCAGCGCCGATGAATATGCGGTGACCGAGTTCCTGGGCGCGAGCTTCCTGCTGCGCGGCACATTGGGCGACCCTGTGGTCGATGCAATCCTGATCAACTACACAGGTTTCGATCTGACGGCAGATTATGTGACCTACGTGCAGGAAACTCAGGCCGTATCGCAGTCCTTTGCGTCGGTAGAAGACACCCTCAGCGAGATTGATCAATTGTTCGCAGAACTGGGTCTCGACTTGCCCTCGGCGGCCGAGCTGTTGTCGTCGGCTCAACCGGATGCGGCCGATCTGGCCGCTGATATCCGGGACGGAAGCCTTGCAGGGCCTGCCGTGTTCGAGGCATTGCGTGCTGCTGCCGAGGCCCCCGCGCCAGAGGTGCAGGCATCAGTGGACACCGACGCGCCCCTCGTTCTGGAAACGACCGGCAATGAGGCGAGCGTTCTGGCCGGGATCATTCAGGCCCAGATCCAGCAAGTCGCGAATGGTCTGAATTCCGATATCGTTCTCGATATTACCACCTTCGGCGATCCGACTGGTTTTGCGCAGCTGCGCGAAGGCTTTGGATTCCAGGGCGGCCTGGCGATCTCGACCGGCGTTGCCGAGGAACAGGCCGGGCCGAACCTTGCAGATGGCAGCATAGTGACCTTCGAGGCAAGCCAGCAACTGGTCGAACTTGAAGCTGTAGGGGTGGTTGGCAACAGCCAGATCTTCCGCGCGGACGTGACCGGGCTCGACATCACACAACTCACCCTGACAGACGCAAACATCCTGCAGGGCGGCACAGGCCGTGTCACGGGATCGGACATCGACACGCTGTTCTTCAGCAATGAGCTCTTCGAGGGCGACAGTGCTGCTGACTTCGCGGTTCTGCCCAAGCTGGACGTGCTGAACTTCACGCCCGCAGGTTCGATCCTCGAGCTTGGCCCGCAACGTGGCGGGACCATTCCGGGTGTCGAACTGGTGGGCACGCTGGCAGGTTTCCTGGACAATTCAGTTGCCACTGAAGACGTCCGCGACGGCACCGCGTCGGCTACAACCAATTCGTTCAGCACAGGCGACGGAGGCCGGGCAACGTTCCTGCTGGACCAGCCACTGCTCGCCGGGGACACGCCGACCTATCTCTACGTTGCCGAAACCGGAGCTTTTGAGGGCCTTTTCCTCGAAGTCGCCAACGACCCGGCCTCGCAGCAGGCAGGTGCCGCCGGGGATCTGAACACGGATTTCGGATTGCCGGGCACCGACGGAGACCATCTGGGGTTTGATATCAGCCTGTCGCCATTCATCGAAACACTCAACGGTCAAGTGATCGAGGTAGAGTTGTTCCAGATCGTGGTCACCTTTGAATCGCTTCTGGAACTGGCCGGACCCGACCTTCAGGACCGTTTCCGCGTGACCGTGAATGGGTTCGACGCATTGGTACTGCGCGATGGCACGGCGGCTGTGCTCGAGAATCTCGCGCTCTCGCCCTTCGGCGCGTTCCACCCGGATCTGCATCAGAACCCGGTTGGCACTGGTCCCATGGCGGACCGGTTGCGCGCGGATGCGTTCACGGCTGTGCTGACCGTGAGAGCGCCTATCGTGATTGGCGAGCAGAACACCATTCGGATCGAAGTTGAGGACCGGGGTGACGGTCTGCTGGACACGGCCATGTTCATTGCCAGCCCCCAGATCGAGGACACGCTGGCCGATACGGTGGCACTGTTCGAGGAGCCTTCTGACACAGCTCCGCTGGGCATCTTCAACACAGTCGAGCAGGCAATGTCCGAGGCTCGGACAGGCGATTTGATCCGCGTCGGAGCGGATACTTCGTCCAACCCGGAGCCCGACGGTCCGGTCCTCGTCACTGCGAACCAACTGACGTTCGAAGCGAACACGCCTCTGCCTGAGGGTCTGCAACTGGGCGACAGCGTCGACGAGTTGACCTTGGAAGGCGCAGCTGATGTCGACGTGATAGGTGGCATCGGCAACGACACGATCATCGGCAATGCAGGTGACAACACCATCGATGGTGGCCTTGGTGACGATGATGCCTTTGGCGGTGCCGGCGAGGACACACTGACTTTTGCCACTTTGGAAGCGCCCAGCCTTGTCGTTGGCGAAGCCGAGTTTGGCGTGTTTGTCGATCTCTCGGATCAAGGTAACCGGCAAGACACGGGCGCAGGACTGGATCTGTTCCGTGGGTTCCAGAACGTCGAGGGCAGTGAGTTTGCCGATCTTTTGACCGGTGACAGGCAGGACAACGTGTTGCACGGGAACGATGGCGGCGATCTCTTGTTCGGCAACGAAGGCGATGACGAACTCTTCGGCGGGGATGGTTTCGACGCACTGGAAGGTGGCCCCGGCGCAGACAGTCTGTTTGGCGGCGACAGCGTGGGCGACATCGCCACCTATTTCGCGGCGACTGAGCCGCTCGTCTTTGTCTTCGGCGAAACTCTGACCCAGTTCAGAAGCGGTACTTCCGCCCAGATCGCCGAGGACACGATTGGCGAGGATATTGAAGGGTTCGCAGGCTCCAACATCGTCTCGAACACATTTGATGCATCTGCGGTGCGGGAGCTGACGTTCTTCCTTGGCGGCGCGCAGGACGACACCTTCTTTGGTGGCTCGGGCACTGATCAACTGATCGGGCTGGGCGGCAACGATGTGATGTATGGAAATGACGGTAGCGATGGTCTGATCGGAGAAGGTCAGAACGACGATTATTACGGCGGCGCAGACGCAGACTTCTTCTTCTTCGACGGGCAGGATGGCGACGATACCATCCATGACCTTGAGCTTGGCTTGGACAGCATCTTCTTCTTTGGCGACCTGATCGAAGACCTTAGCCAGCTTACATTCTCGGCGACGGATGCGGATGGGGACGGTCAGCAGGACGACTCGATGATCACCTATGAAGCCGCGGGCGAGCAATCGTCGATCTCGGCTGTCGGAATTGAGGTCGTGGAACTGCAAACCGAAGCAATTATCCTGTTCGGTTAACCATTTGTGCCACCCTGCGGGATGGTCCGCGCAGATTGGCACGCTGGACCTACAGCCTTTCGGCGAATCGGGTATGGAGGGCACGAATTCGCAAGACTGCCATCCGGGAGAATACGCCATGAAAATGACCACCGAAGAAGCCTTCGTCAAAACCCTGCAACGCCACGGGATCGAACACGCCTTCGGGATCATCGGCTCGGCCATGATGCCGATTTCGGATCTCTTCCCGAAGGCAGGGATTAGGTTCTGGGACTGCGCGCATGAGGGCTCGGCGGGCATGATGTCGGATGGCTACACCCGCGTCACCGGCAAGATGTCGATGATGATCGCGCAAAATGGCCCGGGCATCACGAACTTCGTCACCGCCGTGAAGACTGCCTACTGGAACCATACCCCGCTGCTGTTGGTCACGCCGCAGGCCGCCAACAAGACGATTGGTCAGGGCGGCTTTCAGGAAGTCGAGCAGATGAAGCTGTTCGAGGACATGGTTGCCTATCAGGAAGAAGTCCGAGATCCATCCCGTATGTGCGAGGTTCTGGCGCGTGTGATCTCACAGGCAAAACGCCTGTCCGCGCCCGCGCAGATCAATATCCCACGCGACTACTGGACTCAGGTGATCGATATTGCGATCCCGGACCCGGTTGAGTTCGAACGCTCTTCGGGCGGCGAGAACTCGGTTGCGGCGGCCGCAAAGCTGATATCGGAAGCCAAGTTCCCGGTTATCCTGAACGGCGCGGGCGTGGTGCTGTCGGAGGGCGGGATTGCCGCCTCGAAGGCACTGGCTGAACGCCTCGATGCGCCCGTATGCGTCGGCTACCAGCATAATGACGCTTTCCCTGGCTCACATCCGCTGTTCGCGGGACCTTTGGGCTACAACGGCTCGAAAGCCGGGATGGAGCTGATCAAGCAGGCCGATGTGGTACTTGCGCTTGGCACGCGGCTGAACCCGTTTTCGACCCTGCCCGGCTATGGCATGGAGTACTGGCCTGCCGATGCCAAGATCGTTCAGGTTGATATCAACCCGGACCGGATAGGGCTGACCAAGAAGGTTTCAGTCGGAATTGTCGGAGATGCGGCCAAAGTGGCAAACGGCATACTGGCGCAGCTGTCGCCCTCGGCAGGCGACGAGGGTCGGGCTGACCGCAAGAACACCATTGCTCAGACAAAATCGACATGGGCGCAACAACTGTCGTCGATGGACCATGAGGACGACGATCCGGGTACGACCTGGAACGAACGCGCCCGCGCCGACAAGCCCGAGTGGATGAGCCCGCGCATGGCGTGGCGTGCGATCCAGCAAGCGCTGCCGCGCGAGGCAATCATCTCGTCTGATATCGGCAACAACTGCGCGATCGGCAACGCGTACCCATCATTCGAGGAAGGGCGGAAATATCTCGCGCCTGGCCTGTTCGGCCCATGCGGATACGGTCTTCCCTCGATCGTTGGTGCGAAGATTGGTCGCCCGGACGTGCCCGTCGTTGGCTTCGCGGGTGACGGTGCCTTCGGCATCGCGGTGAACGAACTGACGGCGATTGGCCGCGGCGAGTGGCCTGCGATCACTCAGGTTGTGTTCCGCAACTATCAGTGGGGCGCGGAGAAGCGCAACTCGACGCTCTGGTTCGATGACAATTTCGTCGGGACCGAGCTGGATGAGCAGGTTAGCTATGCAGGAATCGCAAAAGCCTGCGGTCTGGAAGGCGCGATCGCGCGTACCATGGAAGAGCTGACGGCCGCGTTGCACAAAGCCATCGACGATCAGATGAACCACGGCAAGACCACGCTGATCGAGGCGATGATCAACCAGGAACTGGGCGAACCCTTCCGTCGCGACGCGATGAAGAAACCGGTGTCGGTTGCTGGTATCGACGCCAGCGACATGGTTCCTCAGGTGGCTGCGGAGTAACCCAAGGTTCCGGGGGGAGGCGGTCGCATGGATGTGCTCGACGCAATTTTCGCGCGCGCCCGTGCGACCTGCCCCAGGATCGTGATGTCCGAGGGCGAGGATCCAAGGATCGTCGAAGCAGCCCTGCGGGCGACCCGGGATGGCCTGGCAGAAATGGTGCTGATCGGCCGACCGTCGGCCGTGGCCCCGCTTACCGGGAACGCGCCCAAGGCTGATCAGATTGCCGTCTTGGATCCAGTTTCCGCCGCGTGCTCTACGGTCTATGCGGATCGCTACTTCGAACTCCGCAAGCATCGCGGGGTTGATCCAGAGACCGCCAGTAAGGCTATTCAGGATCCACTGAACTTTGCTGCGATGATGGTTCGACAAGGCGACGCTGCCGGGACCATTGGCGGTGCCGTCGCCACAA
The DNA here is from genome assembly GCA_045106875.1 of Paracoccaceae bacterium. Taxonomy (GTDB): domain Bacteria; phylum Pseudomonadota; class Alphaproteobacteria; order Rhodobacterales; family Rhodobacteraceae; genus Thermohalobaculum. The sequence continues at coordinate 7,688 of JBGCFK010000431.1, forward strand.
CAGCAGACACCGTGCGCGCAGCATTGCAGATCGTGGGACGTGCGCCGGGACAGGACATTGTGTCGAGTTTCTTCCTGATGCTCCTGACTGCGCCCTTTGACCGGCCCGTCGTATTTGCGGATTGCGGGCTTGTTGCAAAGCCATCTGCCGAAGAGCTGGCTGGAATCGCCATCGCGTCGGCCCAGTCCTACCGTGCGATGGTTGGCGAGGAGCCGCGTGTTGCCATGCTGTCGTTCTCGACATTAGGCAGCGCAAACCACAGTTCGGTTGACCGGGTGCGTGAGGCTCTCAGAATTGTCCGTGAACAGGCGCCGAATCTTGTCGTGGATGGCGAGCTTCAGTTTGACGCCGCAATTGTGCCTGAAATCGCCACCGGCAAAGCGCCCGGCTCGGAGGTGGCGGGTCAAGCCAACGTGTTCATCTTCCCGGACCTCAACTCTGGCAATATCGGCTACAAGATAGCACAGAGGATTGGCGGTGCGATTGCGCTTGGCCCCATCCTCCAAGGACTTGCGGCGCCTGCAAACGACTTGTCCCGTGGTTGCAGTGCCGAAGACGCCTACCGCATGATTGCAATCACTGCAGCCCAGGCAGCCGCACTGGAGCCCTAAAGCAGCGCCACCCTTTCGGCACGGGCGTCATCCGGGAACGGGCGGTAGATCCCGACTTCAACCCGTCCTATCAGGTTGTGGACGGGATAGTAGAGCCTGTCCACATCATCAGAATGCGCTGACGCATGGCGAAAGGCTTCGTCCAATTGCGCCAGGCCATCCACCTCGATCTCCAGCAGGAAATCCGTGTGGCTGTCGGAGGCCAATCCCAGCTTGCGCCGCAATAGCCGCCATTCACCGATTTTGCCCTGCCCCTGCAAGTAACCCATCCAATCGTCCAGCAACTTGGCAAAGACGAGTGCCTTGGCATCGTCCTTGAGGTCGATCATCACGTGATAGAGGTTCATGGCCAGTTCCACCTTTTGTGGCAGTATTGGCGGAAAATCGATAACGACCTATGAACATGATAGCGAAACAACCATGCACGAACGGGTTTGGGAGAACGTTATGGAAATCAGACCGCTCACAGGTGCGCTTGGTGCCGAGATCATCGACGCAGATATCCGCGATCCCAAGCAATTCGACCAGATTTTTGAGGCCTTCACCAACTATTCGGTGATCGCGATCCGGGATCAGACGCTCAGTCCGGAAGACCAGATTGTCTTCGCAGAACGCTTTGGCCAGATCAACGTCAACCGGTTCTTCGCGCAGCTGCCCGGGTACGAGAAGGTGGCGATAGTCCTGAAAGAGCCGGACCAGAAACGTGCAATCGGCGAGAACTGGCACACGGATCATTCCTATGACCAGGCACCGGCAATGTGCTCGATCCTGCATTGCATCGAGACACCAGAGGTTGGCGGCGACACTATGTTTGCATCCATGTATGCGGCGTTCGATGCGCTTTCGGAAGGCATGAAGGATATGCTGCGCCAGATGAAGGTGTGGCACTCCTCGCGCCACGCGTTCGGCCAAACGCGGCAGGGCGATGAAGCTTCGAAGACAGGGCGCATCGGCAACCCGGATCTTGCGACTCAGGATGCGCTACACCCTGTCGTGATACGCCACCCACTATCAGGCCGTGAGGCGCTCTATGTGAACCGTGGTTTCACCACCCATTTTGAAGGCTGGAGTGCCGCAGACAGCCAACCTTTACTGAGTTATCTCTACACGCACGGTGTCCAACCCGAGTTCACATGCAGGCTCCGATATCGACCGGGCACAGTCGTAATGTGGGACAACCGAGCGACATGGCACAAGGCAATCAATGACTATGATGGGCACAGGCGACTGATGCACAGGATCACGGTTGAAGGACCTGAGCTGGCAGCAGCGCTCGCCGCATGAACCTGGTCTGGGCTTAGGGCGCACAAACGTAGTATTGTACTCGTGGTGATGGAAATGGCCCACATGAATGCAGAGGTGCATCAATCTTGGTGCAATGCGATACGCCGCAAATCCTTGAGCCTAAAGTAAATCCGTTCAACGAGCTGGCGCTGCTTGCAAAGCATTTCGTCTTGCTTGGCCCCCCTCACCCAAACACGATGCTCGCGCCTGCCTCCACAGCTGCGGCGTCGTGGTCAATCACGGTGATCGAACCCGCCACGCCGCCGACCTCGTAGGTGATCAGCGTGTCCGTGGCCGCGGTCCCGCCTGCGACCGTGTCCACGAATGTCAGGTCCCCGTCCACCAGGTTGCCGCCCGTGAAGAATATGAAGTCGATGCCCAGCTCCAGGTCGTGG
>JBGCFK010000432.1:0-4136 GCA_045106875.1 Paracoccaceae bacterium
GGGCATAGGGGACACCTACGAGTGGTATCGGGAGGGCGTGATCGCGGATGATGACGAGGTCGAACTTGTCCATGGCCCGGGCGAAAGCGGATCGCCGCCGATGTCGCTGCCCATGGTGAACGTACGTGCGACATGCGCCGCCGCAGTGGCACAGGGCCTGCCAACCGGAGATGTGATTGCACATGCCAAGGCGCAGTTCTACAAGATCCGGACATGGCCAACGGTCCTGGACGGCGCCGACCTATCTGCAGAGACCGCCGAATGGCTTCGCGATCACGAGGTTGACCAGAAACGCCTGGATGCCATCACTCTATTGGACCGCATGATGACGGGAGGTCTCCCGATCCCAGCGCCAACCGAGCCGTTTGAGACGACCAGCCAGTGGATGCGTGCAACGCAAGACTGGAGCCGTCCCCGGCACCAGGAGACCCCGCAGGAACGTGAGACCCTGCTTGGCGCACAGGCATTGTAACTGCTAAAGTGAGAGACCAGCAGGGGAGAGGCGGACATGGAAGAGGGAACGCGGTTCAAACTGTATCCGCAGCCCAGGTTCCTGGAGGAATATGCGGAGCCAGAGGTGGTGATGGTCTCATCACCGCCCGGCTCGCTGGGCCCCGGTCCGCAAGATGACCGTATGTATGCGATCTTCCCGATCGGCAAGGAGCAACCCTATGGGTTCGCGGCAGAGGGTGACAGCGATGCGCCGGCACCTCCGTGGAAAGGCGCTGTGCATCCGTTGGCAGAATCTGGACCAGACGGCCATTTCGACCATCTGGAACCCGGCACACCTCAGTTCGAGACGGCACACCTTTTCGGCACGGTCCGCTTTGTCATGGATATCTGGGAGGATTATTTCGACCGCCAGATCCCGTGGCATAGCCAGAAAACCTATGACCGGGTCGAGTTGACCATCTTGCCAAGCCTTCAGAACGCCTATTCGGGCTATGGTTTTATCGAGATGGGAGCAGACAAGAAGGACGGCGTGCACAAGTCATTCGCGTTGAATTTCGACGTGATCGCTCACGAACTGGGGCATTCGATCATCTACTCCGAGGTTGGTGTGCCCGACCCGAACGGCACGTCGGGCGAATATTTCGGTTTCCATGAAAGCGCCGCAGATCTGGTGGCGCTGATCTCCTCGCTGCATTTCAACAGCCTCGTGGATCGTCTGCTCGAGAACACCCACGGCAATCTCTACACCATGAACGTGGCGAACCGGATGGCAGAACTGGGTGACAACCACCAGATCCGCCTCGCCGCCAACGATGTGCGTCTGGACGATTTTGTCGACGGCTGGGTCAAGGAGCATAAGCTCTCCGAGCCGTTGACCGGCGCATTCTTCGACATCTTCGTAGACCTCTATCACGAGATGTTGCTGGAATATGGCGCCATTACGCCGGAGATGGAGGCCATGTCGGATCAGTTGCTCGCAACACCCAACTACGCGCCGGTGATGCAGGCCGCGTTCGACGAGGCCTATGCGCAGGATCCGATGGCCTTCAAACTGGCGCTGATCGACGCGCGCGACATTCTGGGGACCTATCTGGCGGACACCTGGGACATCCTGACAAGCCGAGGACTGACCTTCGCCCGCGTGGCTGAAGTCTTTGAGGCGGTCGACATCAATCACACTGGCGGACGGTTCCAGTCCATCATTCAGGGCAATTTCGATATGCGCGACATCGGGCTGGTCGAAGTCGGGCCCCAACTGGCGCCATTGGCTGCGGACAGCCACGCGAATTCCATCAGAACAGTTGTTCCGTTGGATTGAGCGAAGTTCTGCGGTAGAGTCAGGGTTAACAGAAAGTTCCGGGTCGGGGCGTGACCCAATTTGCAGGGGTAGATTTATGTCAGAAATGCTGAAGACATCCGACGAGATCGTGCTGTTTGGGCGCATGGTCGAGGATATGGCCATGACGACGGGGACCGGCGCTGCGCGTACGGTCGATCAGAGCCAACGCATCATTCGCGTCTATGGCCTGACCTTCGACGCCGTCTATTACGAGATGACAGCGCCGGTGATGTTTGTTGTCGGGGAAGAAGGGAAAGACATCGACACGGTCGCGGTACCCGGACCCAATCCAAAGCAGGTGAAGTTCTACAACAGCCTGAAAGTGTGGACGGTCAAGAAGGACGGCGATGCCGCGCGTCTGGATATCGAGACCGGCAAATACGAAGACGTACTTCTGGCAGGTCTGGACGATGGTGCAGGCGGCGCAGTGTCAGGGGCGCGCGTCTCTGGCGCCCGCGTAGCAGGTGCACGTGTTTCAGGCGCTCGTGTTTCAGGTGCACGGGTCTCTGGCGCCCGGGTCTCCGGCGCACGCGTATCAGGTGCGCGTGTCTCCGGCGCACGCGTCAGCGACGATTGAACGTGAATTTGGCGCGCGACGGCTACAGCCCCGCGCGCTTCAAACCTTCGACAAAATGCAGGACATCGTCCTCGAACTTGTCCGGCTGAACCTCTGCCCAACGATCGACGTTGAAATTGGGATGGGCCGTGCGCACACGTTCGGCTTCGAGCCGCGCCTCGTCCTCGCGCCCCAATAGACCATAGCTTGCCGCAAGCAGGCGCCGCCCCTCGGTTGGGTTCTGCATGGTCTTTATGGTGTTGATGGCGTCCTCGTACCGCTTCAGATTGAAGTACGCACCGCCCAGATGCCAGATGTACTGATCCGGATAGAACGGGTTCAGCCGCATCGCCTTCGTCAGCAATTCAACCGCTTCTTCCGAGCGGCCCGAATGCGCCAGAGCATCGGCCATATCGGACATCAGATCAGCATCGTTTGGGTTCAGGCCAAGCGCACGTTCGTAGGCGCTGATCGCCGCCTCATGCTCCTTGCGGTAAAGATGCGCGAAGCCAAGCTCACCAAAGCCACGCGCGTCGATTCCGTCATGCTCGATGGCTGACTGGGCCAGACTGAGCGCGTCCTCCAAAGCCTGATCGCCCTGATCGGTCCAGTCATAGCGCCAGTCCAGATTGAATGTCCGCGATTTGGCAGCGAGTGCGCGCGCATAGGCAGGGTCATTCTTCAACGCATGTTCGTAGAGATCCCGGGCCGAGCGCACTTCGCCTTGCGTATACCGCACGATGTGGCGCTGCCCCTGCAGCACGAAACCATAGGCTTGGAGGTTTGCAGGCGGAGAAAGGCGCAGACGTTCGCGCTCGCTCGCCTCGATCTTGGCGGCAGTGGCCGAGACGATGATCTGCGTAATCTCGTCCTGCAGATCGAACAGATCCTCGATGTCGCGATTGTACTGCTCGCCCCAGATCAGCCTGTCATTGCTCGCGTCCAGCAGTTGCAGGGCGATCCGGATACGGTTGCCCGCCTTGCGCACCGAGCCTGTCACAGCGTAGCGCACGCCAAGTTCGCGTGCGGCGGCATTGGGCGAGGTCGGACGATCTCCCATCAGATAGGCGGATCCCCGCGCAATCACGAAGAACTGATGGAACCGCGACAGATTGGTGGTGATGTCCTCGGTCAACCCATCGGCAAACCATCGGTCGTTCTCGTCACTGCCCTGAAAGGCGAATGGCAGCACGACGATGGAAAGGTCAGAAGTCGGCTCGGCCGCGCCGGGCGTCAACATCGCCTGAACATCTCGGCGCAGACCCGGTGTCATGGCGGCACTGGTCGGATTGTCGTGGACCTGAAACACATCAATAGGCCGACCGATGTTCTTGAAATCCTGCGCACCCAGATATTCGTACCCAAAGCCCAGCTTGCTGGCGACGTGATCATAGACGGACCCGGAGATGCAAATCCGGGCGGGATCAGCGAAGGATTCGATTCGGGCAGCTATGTTGATTACCTCGCCCGCGATCTCATCGCCACGGATCAGGATCTCGCCCAGATTGACACCAAAGCGGAAATGAATCTTGTCTTCAGGCGCCATCCCTTCGTTCAGGCTTTCCAACAGCTTCAGCATGTCGACCGAGAACCGCACGGCATCGACTGCGCTGTCGAACATCAGGAAGGCGCTGTCGCCTGCAAACTCGCGCAGCTCGCCACGGAACCGGCCCACATGCTCTGGAAACAGGCGCAACCGGTCCTTGACGCCGATAGTCGTCTTGACCTCGTCCCGGCTCATCATGCTGGAGAAATTCGCAACATCCGCGAAGACCACCGCCACCAGGC
>JBGCFK010000433.1:0-6679 GCA_045106875.1 Paracoccaceae bacterium
AAAGCACATCCGGGTCCGTCGTCAGTCCACCATCCGGTCCCACAAGCGCGCCATCCGGCAGCGCCTTGCCGCCCTTCTTCGCCACAAGGACCTTGCCCTCGGCAACCGTCGAAGTGGCAAAGTCCAGCAGGAAGTCGCCACCTTCCACAGGCATTCCGATGGCCACGGGGTTGGTGCCCATGGCCCGCTCGATCGCGCCATACGGCGCGACCAGTCGCGAGTGGTAGCAATTGACGAAATGGATCGAGACAAAGCCTTCGGCGCAGGCGCGCTCGGCCCATTCTCCAATCCGCCCCAGATGGCCCGAGTTTCTGAGTGCAATGATCGAGACGCCGGATTTGCGGGCCTTCTCCAACCCGACATCAACGGCCTCGATACCAAGGGATTGGCCAAAACCCATATGGCCTTCCAGCAGGGCGAATGCGTCAGCGTCTATCACGCTCTCGACATGGCGGTCCCAGTGGCAGACACCGTCGCGGACCCACTCGCAATAGCGTTGTGTGCGGACGACGCCGTGGCTGTCATGGCCGGCAAGGTTTGCGCCCACCAGGTTCGTGGCGACAGTCCGGGCCTCGTCCTCTGATCCGCCTGCCGCCTGAAAGATGCGGGTCAAAACCTGCGTGAGGCCGTCCGTGTCAAGCGTGACATTCTTGATCCCGGTCATTTCTACCACCCCAGCTCTGCACGGTTGAACACCATTTCTGGCCGGAGCTTTCCGTCAAAGCAATCGAGCACATTCTGAACCGAGATCATGCCCATTTTGCGCATGCCCTGCGGGGTCGAGGCCGCGTAGTGCGGCGACAGCAATGTGTTCGGTGCCGAGAGGATCGGATTGTCGGTGGTGTCAGGCTCGGACGAGAAAACATCGCAGCCATAAGAGCGCAGGTGCCCCGAATGCAGCGCCTCGGCCACGGCCGCTTCATCGGCGATGCCGCCGCGTGCGCAGTTGATCAGGATCGTGCCGGGGCGCATCTCGGCAAGACTGTCGCGGTTCACTATACCGGTGGTTTCTTCATTCTTGGGAACGTGAAGGGAAACGATGTCCGCTTCGGCCAGGGCACCCTCCAGCGTGGATGCGACTTCGATGCCTTGGGCAAAATCGTTGATGTAGGGATCACGCGCTATCACGCGCATCCCGAAGGCCAGCGCCAGTTCGGCAACGCGCCGTCCGATGCGGCCATAGCCAATGATCAGGACGGTGCGATCCTCCAGATCGAAATTCCCCAGCGTGGGGCGGACGGTCCAGTCGTTGTCACGCACGACCTGATCCATGCCGGGCATGTTGCGCGCAAGATGCAGCATCATGCCCAGCGTATGCTCGGCCACTGACCGGTCATTGCCGCCTGCTGCAATCGCCACGGGCAGACCGCGCGATGTCATATGCGGCACCGCGACCGAATCGCAGCCAACACCGTGACGCGAGACGATTTTCAGATCCGGCACTTGGGCCAGCATGTCTTCTTCCAGCCGCGCGGTGCGCACGTTGATCCCATGCGCGCCAAGGATGGCGTCCATGATCTCGTCGCGAGGCGCCATGGCTTCATGCACTATGGTCACATCTACATCGCCATGCGCCTCGATCAGCGCCATGGCGTCGGCATGGACCGCGCCAAGGATCGTCATGCGGTATCTGGCCATTGGCTTCCCTCCCTTGTGTTGCCCGCCTTGTGATGACCGGGTGTCTGGTGCACCCACAGGCTGGACAGCTCCCATGGAGCCTTCACAAGGTGTAGACGAGTCCAAGGCTGGGGCGCAATCGGCGGCAGAGATGCATGGGAGCAAATCGGATGCGTGATGGGTAGGGTGGTCTGTGGATAGAGTTTTGGTCCTGACGCTTCTGGCCGTGATGGGGCTGGAACTGGGTCATCTGTTCCTTGCGCTGCCATGGCTGCGGGATGGGGCGCATATTGCCATGGGGGCAGTGGTGCTGGCGGCGTATCCAAGGCTTGGTCTGCGCGAGTGGTATCTGTTGTGCCTGTCCTTCCTGCTGTTTGCCTTGCTGGTGTGGTTGCATCCCGACCCGTGGAGCGCTGCACGCCGGTCCCTGGATCAGGCCGTGTTCCTGATGGCTTTCATCATGCTGATCAGCCTTGTTCAGGAAGGCGCGATGACGTCGCGCTCGGTCGAGGCGGTGGGGACCTATCTGTCGCATCAGCCCGGAGGGCGGCGATTCCTCGGCCTCTTCGGCGGCACGATGGGCATGGCGATCGTATTCAACCTTGGTACTGTCAGCCTGCTGGCACCGCTGGTCCGGCGCGGGGTCGAGGCGGCGCCCGATGATCCATTGACGCCAACACGAGAGCGTCGACAGCTGAATGCAGTGCTCAGGGGTTTTGCGTGGTGTGTGGTCTGGTCACCGACCGCGGTGGCACCGCTGGCACTGATGGGCCTGATTGATGGTATCGACCGGCCCAGGTGGATGGTCATCGGATTTGTTCTGTCATGCGTGATGATGCTGATCGGATGGGCAGAGGACCGCTGGGTCTGGCGCAACCATACCGCTGCGGCGCTGGGTCTTCCGCCCGTCGTGCGCGCGCGCCTGCCGACTGCTGCGATCTGCCGATTTCTTGGCGTGTGCGCAGGGTTCCTGGGGCTGACCGGTCTGATCATGTGGGCCACCGGGCTGGGTGTGCCGATCAGCCTGATGGGCGCCTCACCGATCCTCCTGGTGGGATGGCTTGCAGCTCAGGGTGGGCATGTGCCCTCCCGGTTGCGCGAGATCGCCGTGCGAGGGCTTCCGGCATCTGCGCCTGCTGCGATCACGCTCGCCGGGGCCGGATTCGTGGGAATCGCAGGCGCAGCGCTAATCCCGGGCGAGGCCGTTGCCGAGGCCATAGGCATGGACACATGGCCTGCATGGGTTTTCATGTGTGCGGTGACGGCAGCCGTGGTGGCGCTCAGCCAGTTCGCGCTTTCGCCGATCATGATGGCAGTATTCTTCGGCGCGATCCTTGGCGGTCTGCCCAGCCTGCCTGCCGAGCCCACGCTGACCGCGCTGGCGATTGCGGCGGGCTGGTCGGTATCGACCACCATTTCACCCTTTGCCTCGGGCGTAATCCTGATGTCGCGTATCACAGGTCACCCGGGAACCAGACTGACCTATGCCTGGAACCCGGGCTTTACGGCGTTGACGGCTATCGCGCTTGCGGTCGCATACTGGTGGCTGACCGGGGGCACTTGAGACGATTGGGAAGCCTTCAGTTACAGGCCATCCCGGAACGCCTCGCGCACACTGGCTTCGTGCAATGCATTGAGCCAAGCGGCATACGCAATGCCGAAACCGGCGAATGCGGCCAGAAACGGGTTCGACGTCATGTGCATTTTCATCTCCTCCATGGGCGTTTTCGGACCTGCCATATGGACATCCTGCAACCGCTTTCAAGGGCGATGGACATGATGTGCGCGATGGCGGCCCGAAAACACAAAGGCCGGTGGTCTTTTCGACCAGCGTTGACCGGCATTTTTGCGCCTGACACCTCGGGCGCTATGTATTTCTAGCATGAATTGCGATTCGCGTTAAGGTTGCTTGTCCGTGCGGCGCGCGCGAATGGCGGGGTCAGGAGCCTGCCGCCAACAGGTCCGTGAAGACAGCTTCCTTTCGGGCCATGCGGGCCTGAAGCGCGGCTGTCAGATCCTCGGCCCGCAGCATACCGCCATTCCAGGTTGCCATCTGCTCCAGCCCATCTGCAACGGGGTGGTCGCGTGCATAGACCAATGCCTGCTTGGTACCTGCCACGGCCAGCGGAGATTTCGCCGATATGATCTGCGCCATCTCCAATGCTGCCGCGCGGACCGTGTTGGCGTCAGGATGCACGGTATTCACCAGCCCCCAGCCATGCGCTTCGTCGGAAGAGAACCGACGACCCGTCAATGCCAGTTCCTGAACGACCCCCATGGGGATCAGCCGGGGCAGCCGTTGCAAGGTGCCGACGTCAGCGGCCATGCCGATATTGATCTCCTCGATCGAGAATTTCGCATCCGCAGAGGCCAGTCTGATATCGCAGGCTGTGATCAGATCTATCCCCCCGCCAATACATGCGCCCTGAATAGCGGCAATTACTGGCAGGCGCGTGCGCTCCAATGCGGTGAAACTGTCCTGCAGGCGCAGGATGATCCGGCGCAGGGCGTATGCCACGCGGCCCGGCTCGGCCTGCATCAAACCCATCAGTTCCTGAAAGGTGGAAAGGTCCATTCCGCCCGTGAAGTTCTTGCCCGCACCTGTCAGAACGATGGCCCGGACGCTCGTATCCGCGTCCAGTGCCTCGACCAGCCGGGGCAGGTCATCCCAGAAATCCGGGCTCATACCATTGGCCTTGTCGGGCCGGTTCATGCGCAGTTCGGCGACGGCGCCGTGGCGTTCGAGCTCGAAGAACGTGCTCGCCGGATCAGTCGACATGGACGATCTCGACGCCGCTGAGGAAACTGTCAATGTTGCGCGGCGCGGGCAGGCCGTTCTTGCCGTCTTCTTCCATGCCAGCCTCCTTGGCGACGATTTCGTCGAGGATGGGCAGGGCGGTATCGATCATGGCCTGCGGTACGACGACCACGCCGTCCCGGTCGCCGACAATGATGTCGCCTGCACACACCCGTTGCCCGCCAATCCACACTGGCAGGCCCACGGCGCCGGGGCCGGCTTTCTGGGGCCCGGACGGGCGTACGCCGCGGGAGAAAACCGGCAGGCCGACCTCCTCCAACGCTTCTGCGTCCCGTATCATGCCATCGGTAACAACTGCGACCGCACCCCGGTTGCGTGCGAACGAGATGATCAGATCGCCCACAACCGCGCAGTCCTTATGGTCATGGGTGGAGACCACCATCACATCGCCCGGCTGTACGCTGTCCAGAGCGGCCCAGAAGGCAAGGTTATCATGCTTGCCTGCGTCGATGGTCAGTGCCGTGCCTGCGAAGCGGAAATTTGGCGTGCGCGGTTTGATCTCCGGGTCGACCGAGCCCCCACGCCCTGCAGCGTCCGATACGTTGCCGGATGGCGCCGCCGCGAACTTGGCCACCACTTCTGGTGCGGGTCGGCTCCATGATCGTTTCACGGTGATGATGGGTTGGGTGTTTGTTGCGGCCATGCTTGTTCTCCCCGGAGGCTCGTGGTTTGGTCGCACAAAATCAGAGAATTCCCCGGGAGGGAAGCATGCAAGATCCCCAAGAGACTGTCACGCGCGTGGTGGTCATCGGAGCAGGCGCCATGGGCGGCAGTATGGCCTGTGCGCTGGCGCGGTCCGGTGCATGGGTCGAGATCGTTGATACCGATTCTGCTCATGTGACCGTAATCGGGGCGGACGGGCTGGCGGTCGAGAACCTCGGCGAGGCTGGCCCCGTGGCGGCCGAGACCATGCCGGGCGAAGGCGGGCGCGCAGATTTCGTTGTCGTGATGACCCCCGCTTTTGAAACCGCGAAGGCTGCGCAAACTGCTGCGCATGTGCTGAAAGCCGAAGGTTCGGCCGTGTCGCTGCAGAACGGCCTTGGAAATGCCGAGGCGCTGATTGATGTGCTGGGAGCAGGGCGGGTCTTCATGGGATCCACCCGCGCCAGTGCGGACCGGCCTGCGCCGGGCAGGCCTCGTATCACAAAGATGGACCCGACATCGGTGGGCGAATTGGACGGAAGTCGCTCTGCCCGAACCCGATGGTTGGCGGACGCCCTGACCCGTGGCGGGATGCCCGCCGAGGTGACTGACAATATCGAGGGTGTGCTCTGGTCCAAGTTCATCCACAATTGCTGCATCAATGCGCCCTCTGCCATCACCGGGCTGAGGATGGGAGAAGTCACGCGGGTACCCGATCTGGCGCCCATTCGCTGGCAGATCGCCGAGGAGGCACTGGCCGTGGCCCGCGCCAAGGGGATCCAGTTGGAATATCCGGACCCGGTGCCGGTGATGCAGCGCCATGTCTGGCAGAAATTCACCAAGCCCTCGATGTTGCAGCATGTAGAACAGGGCCGCCTGATCGAGATTGACGCGATCAATGGCTGGTTGGTGAAGGAGGCCGAAGCCCTGGGCATTGACGCGCCGGTGAACCGCATCGTCACAGCGCTGGCGCGAGGCCGCGCGCTGGCTGAACATCGTGCGCAGGGCGTGATACCGGACTATGCAGGTATGACCGCCCAGGCCGAAGCCGAGATCCAACGGGGCGAACGCCCATGGGAACAACTCTGAAGGAGAGCATCATGACCGATTTGACCGCTGAAGATCTGGCGCGCCTGACCGACTGGGACACACCGACGATTTGCAACGGGCTGGAGGCGCTTGATGCCAACTGGCGCCTGTCCGGGTACAGCACCAAGGCGTTCACCTGCTTGCGTCCCGAAGCCAAACCCATTTGTGGCTATGCGCGAACGGCGACGGTAAGGGCTTCTGCGAAACCGGCATTGCCGGCTGACGAAGTTCTCGCGCTGCGCCAGTCGTACTACCAATATGTGGATGAAGGCGGGCCGAAGCCTTCGGTTGTTGTCATTCAGGATCTGGACAGCACACCTGCGCGGGGGGCGTTCTGGGGCGAGGTGAACACGACCATTCATCTGGGTCTCGGCGCACAGGGCGTTGTGACAAACGGTTCGATCCGGGATCTTGCGGACAGCGCAGCAGGTTTCCAGGCTTTGGCGGGGCAGGTGGGCCCGAGCCATGCCTGGGTTCACATCACTGCTCATGGTGGCCCGGTGGAGGTGCATG
>JBGCFK010000434.1:0-3743 GCA_045106875.1 Paracoccaceae bacterium
ATACGGGCCAGACGCCATCAGACCTGCGCAAGGCCGTTCTGACAGCGCCAGACGTGGCGGCAACGCAAAGACTTTTGGATGAGGCATGCTCCGGATACCGGAAGGTGGCAGCATGAGCTTCGCCGATAGTGCTCTTTGGGCCAGCTTGCCCGTACCGACGGTGATCATCGCGCCGGACAATACAATATCTGAAATAAATACCGCCTGCGAAGGCTTTCTGAATGTGTCTGCCAAGTCCGTGCAAGGCACACCGGTCTGGGACCAGATCGCCGTAAATGATCCGCTCGAGTCAGCCTTTGAACGCGCACGCGAGACACATACCCCTCTTTTCGTGAACGACGTTGATGTGGGCAGCGGAGAACGCGCGCCCATGCAGTCAGATCTGCAACTGGCGCCTCTGAACGGCCACCCGGGGTACATGATCCTGATGATTTCGCCGCGCGAATTGGCCGGTCGGATGACGCAGAATTATTCCGTCAAGTCTGCTGCGAAATCCGCAATCGGTATGGCGGAAATGCTGGCGCATGAAATAAAAAACCCGCTTGCCGGGATTACAGGTGCGGCTCAGTTGCTCAGCATGAACCTAGACCCCGAAGATCTGGAGCTGACGGATCTGATCGTTGAAGAAAGCCGCCGCATTGTGAAACTTTTGGGACAGGTTGAACAATTCGGAAACCTGTCGTCACCTGACTTTCAGCCGGTCAATATACACGATGTGTTGGACCGGGCGAGACGATCCGCGCTATTGGGTTTCGGCGCACACATGAAAATCATTGAGGACTACGACCCGTCACTGCCTCTGGCTCTAGGTGATCCGGACCAGTTGCTTCAGGTCGTCTTAAACCTACTCAAAAACGCGTCAGAAGCTGCAGGCGAAAACCCTGGAACGATCCGCCTGCACAGCTACTTCGAGCATTCCTTTCGGCTGCGCAGGTCCGATGGGACGGGGCAAACGCTTCCGCTGCAAATCGAGATTATTGATGACGGCCCCGGCCTGCCTGAGAATATCAAGGGCGACGTTGTTGATCCTTTTGTGTCCGGAAAAGAAAATGGAACGGGGCTCGGCCTCGCATTGGTCAGCAAGATCATATCGGATCACAGCGGTTGGATTTCCGTCACATCCGTTCCCGGCAAAACAGTCTTTCGCATTTCACTCGCCCGCGCCCCCAAGGACGCGGTGATACAAGAAAAACAGGAGGTTTAGGCATGGATGGCACGATTTTGGTCGCTGATGACGACCGTACGATCAGAACGGTTCTGACGCAGGCGCTGACGCGGGCGGGGTGCAAGGTTCATGCGACATCGAGCCTGACGACGCTCTGGCGCTGGGTTGGCGAGGGCAAGGGCGACGTGGTGATCTCGGATGTGGTCATGCCGGACGGTAACGGCTTGGAAATGCTGCCTAAGATATCCCAGGATCGTCCCGGCCTGCCCGTGATCGTCATCTCGGCTCAGAACACAATTATGACAGCAATTCAGGCGGCAGAGGCAGAAGCCTACGATTATTTGCCTAAACCGTTCGACCTGCCAGATCTTATGAAACGCACAGCCCGGGCTCTCGAACTGCGTCAACAAAGCCGACGCGCGCCACCACCGGTAGATGAACGTCCCGATAATCTCCCACTGGTTGGGCGCACGGCTGTGATGCAATCGCTTTACCGAGTGGTTGCTCGGGTTATGAACACTGACCTTCCGGTACTAATCTGGGGTGAATCTGGCACCGGAAAATCCCTGATTGCCAGGGCAATACATGATTTCTCGGATCGTCGAAGCTTGCCGTTTGTATCGGCGACGTCCGCTGATCTGCAGGAGCTCGAAGGGCCTGCGCGGCTTTTGGCACGCGTGAAGGGCGGAACACTGCTTGTGGAAGAAATCGCCGATTTGCCGGAGGAGCTGCAAGCACGATTGGTGCGTATGATGGATGCGCCCGGCGAGTACAGCCCAAGATTTCTAGCGACCAGTCAAACCGATCTGAATGCCGCCATGGAGGCGGGTAACGTTCGCAAGGACCTGTACTATCGATTGAGTGGGGCCACGCTTACCGTGCCTTCCTTGCGCGAGCGGGTCGATGATATCCCGCTTTTAGCTGAACACTTTCTGACGCGGGCTGAAGCCAGTGGCGCCGCGCCTCGGAATCTGTCATCCGAGGCGTCGGACATCTTCCGAAACTATAGCTGGCCTGGCAATGTTCGGCAGTTGGAAAACGCGATTCGCCGGCTTGGTCTGACCAGCCGCGCGGCAGAAATCACGGCTTCAGAGGTGGAGCAGGTGCTGGGTGCGCAGCCGGATCTGGAACCTATGCGAGCCGCAGGCAACACCGAAAAGCTCGGCGCTTCTGTCGAGCGTCATTTGCGTCGCTATTTCGATCTGCATGGCAACTTGCTGCCTCCGGAAGGACTCTATGCGCGAATATTGCGCGAGGTTGAAGCGCCTCTGATCGAAATTTCACTGGAAGCAACCGGCGGAAATCAGGCAAAATGCGCTGATTTGCTTGGAATAAACCGCAATACACTCAGAAAAAAGATCACCGACCTCGATATAGAGGTGACACGGCGTCGCAAATTGATGTAAAACTGCCACACAAACCGTGGCCATCGGGGGACACTCCGGTCAGGACCACAAAATAGAGCAGTAGGCGTGAGCAGCGCCCCATCATATGTGAGGATCTCGGGTGTCATCCCGCGTCGATAAATCACTTTGGCTGAAGCTGGGGCGTTTGCGCCGCATCAGGCGTGTCAGAAATACCGCAACTCTTGGACTTGTGGTGCTTGGCCCGCTGTTGGCTCTGACAACCTATCTCATTCTGGGACCGCTGGGCGAGGCGGGCAACACGCTCGGGTTGAGACTGATCCTTCTGGCCGATCTGGTGTATATTCTGGTAGTGGCAGCGCTTGTCCTGTCACAGGTAGCACGATTGATTGCCGCCCGCCGGGCAAAGTCCGCTGGCTCACGGCTGCACTTGCGCCTTACTGGCGTTTTCGCGCTCCTCGCCTTGATCCCGACCGTAACGGTCGCAATTTTCGCAGGTCTGACGATCAACGTGGGACTAGAGGGTTGGTTTTCCGACCGGGTCCGTCAGGTGGTCGGATCATCGCTTGCCGCCGCTCAAGCCTATGAACAAGAACAGCGGTTGGACTTGGCTGAAGATGCGCGTGCGCTGGCGCAGTCCATTAATCAGGCGAGGCGCGCGGGTGTGATCATTTCAGACAGCGAACTTCTCAGTGAAGGCCAGCGCCAGATTCAGCGCGGCTTGCGAGAAGCATACATGATCGATGGAACTGCCGAAATACGGGCGCGTGGTGATCGTTCTTATCTGTTCGACTTTGAAGCACCGTCCGCGGAACAGATCGAAGAAGCGCTGGCGGGCGATGTGGTTGTCATTGAAGATCTTCCTAACAATGAGTACCGAGCGCTAGTACAGCTCACGGCATTTGTTGATAGGTTTCTGTATGTTAGCCGCGACGTGGATGGGGAAATTCTGTCACTGCTGGATGAAACGCAGGAAACGGTCCGGCTATATCAACAACTCGAAAGTGAACGAGGTCGGCTATTATTCGAGTTTGGGCTGCTTTATCTGGCTTTTGCACTGATCCTGATCCTTGCCGCTATCTGGCTCGGCCTGTGGTTTGCAGAACGGCTGTCCGGGCCCGTCGGGCGTTTGACCGGCGCAGCACAGCAAGTCGGCGCTGGTGATCTGGATGTTCAGGTGCGCGAAGAAAATGGAAACGACGAGATTTCCATGC
>JBGCFK010000435.1:0-2727 GCA_045106875.1 Paracoccaceae bacterium
TGCTGTCATGGCAAGTGCCATCATGATCGTCTGGTTCACGCCCAGCATGATCTCGGGGATTGCGATGGGCATCTCCACTTTCCAGAGCCGCTGCCAACGCGTCGCTCCGTTCGCAATTCCAGCCTCGATGGTCACTGCCGGAATGCGCTTGATGCCCAGATAGGTGTACCGGATCGCAGGCACCACCGCGTACGGGATTATCGCAAAGACGTTCGCAAAGTCTCCGATGCGGAACAGCATGATCGCCGGGATAAGATAAATAAACGACGGGAAGGTCTGGAGTGTATCGCATATTGGCATCACCACACGCGCAACACGTTCGGATCGCGCCGCCCAGATACCCAAAGGCACACCAATTATCACACAAAGGATCATGGCGATCAGGACAACATAAGTCGTCTTCATCGTCTCTTCCCAGAACCCGGTTACCGTGAATGAGGCCATCAGTGCCAAGCAAAGCAACAGCACAGGCCAGCGGCCCAGACGCCATGCTGCAAGCCCGACCACTCCAAAGAACACGGGCCAGGGCATCCATAGAAAGAAATCACGGATGGGGATCAGGACATTCAGCGTCGCCCAGTCGCGGATTGGATTGATATAGGGGAAGGCAACAACGTTGAAGTCCCGGATCGCCTGATCCATCACACGGGCAATCGCCTTGGCGTCGAACAAAACCGTCTTGGCATCGCCCGATCCCAAAATCCACTTTGACGGGGGCACACCCATCTTTCTGAAATACGCCGCAAGGATGTAGCTTACGACCAGCACGGCCAAGAAGATCAGCATGTGCTTGTGCCGATGTACCCAACTGCGCGCAGTGGCGAAGTGGTCGGTCTCCTTGTAGGCGTAGGCTTGGGTCAACCGGTCCAACACAATTGCGATCAGCGAGATGGCAATGCCCTGTTCGATTGCCACACCAAGGCGCAGCTGTTGCAGGGAGTAGAGCAACTTGTGCCCCAGCCCCTGCGCCCCTGCGATAGACGCGATCACGACCATGGCCAGCGTCTGCATGACCACCTGGTTCACGCCCAGCATCAACGTTCGCTTGGCCGAGGGCAGCGCGACCTTCCACAGCAATTGTCGGCGCGTACACCCGGACATCTGCCCGCTCTCGATCACATCCGAGGAAACTGTCTGCAAGGCCAGGATCGTGCACCGCGCCATTGGCGGCATGGCAAAGATCACTGTGGCAATCAGCGCGGTCACCGGACCCAGCGCAAACAACGCCGCCACGGGTGCAAGATAGGCCATATGCGGAGTCGCCTGCATCAGATCGAACATCGGCGTCACGATCCGGGCCACAATCCGCGAGCGGGTGACCCAGATGCCCAGAAACAACCCGATCGCCACTGCCATAGGAACAGCCACAACGACGATGGTCATCGTCTTCATGGAGTCCTTCCAGACATTGAACAGCACCAGATAGGCCATCGAAAGCGCGCAGAGCAGGGTCAGCCTCCAGCCACCAACCCAGTGGGCAAAGAGGCATACGCCGGCGACCACGGCAGGCCATGGCAGCGGTTCCAGACCCAAAGTCTTGGAGCCGCGAAACAGCAGATACTCGGCCCATTTGACCGGCGCCTTGAGACCCTCGCCAATGGTCCGCGTGATGTCTTTGAAGGCGACGCCGAAAATGGTGGCCTCGCTCTTGAGCCACTCGATATAGCCTGTCAGCCATTCCTCGGCGGGGATTATCCACTCGGCAGGCCAGCGTTTTGCACCATCCCAAATCAGTGATAGCGCTATACCAAACAGGATAATGGCAACGAATTGGGTCCAGACAGGAACCTGCGCCAGTGAGAGCTGGCTGCTCGCGCCCGTACCGCTCCGACCGAGCGCAGCATCGCTCATGCCGCGCGGGTCCCGAAGATGGTCGCAGCCACATCCTTGCGGGTAAGCGAGCCGATCACCTGTTGGGTATCGTCATCGACAACGGCGACAGGGCGGTCTGCAGTCAGTACCTGCTCGGCCACCGCGCCAATCTTGGCGGAGGCGGAAACCCGGCCCTCGGCACCCTCTTGCACCGGGTCCATGATTGCCCGGACCGAGATGATCCGCTCGCGCGGGGCGTTCTTTGCGAACTCGGCCACATAGTCGTCAGCAGGGTTCAGCACCAATTCTTCGGGCGTCGCCAGCTGCACCATGCGCCCGTCCTTCATGATGCCAATCCGGTCGGCAAGCTTGGTCGCTTCCTCGAAATCATGGGTTATGAACACGATGGTCTTGTGCAGCATGGACTGAAGCCGGAGGAACTCGTCCTGCATCTCGGCCCGAATCAGCGGGTCGAGTGCCGAGAAGGGTTCGTCCAAGAACCAGATATCGGGCTCGATGGCTAGGGATCTGGCGATGCCGACCCGTTGTTGCTGCCCCCCCGACAACTCTCGCGGGAAATAGGATTCCCGCCCCGCCAGCCCGACCAGCTCGATCATCTTTTTGGCGCGTTCGACCCGTTCCCGCCTGGTAATGCCCTGGACTTCCAGCGGAAAAGCCACGTTCTCCAGCACGTCGCGATGCGGCAGCAGGCCGAACCCCTGAAACACCATCCCGAAATCATGGCGACGGATCTGGATCAGTTCGCGCTCGGAAAGCTTCAGGAGATCCCTGCCCTCGTAGTCCATGGTCCCGGAGGGCGGATCGTTCAGCCGGGTGATGCAGCGGATGAGGGTCGACTTGCCGGACCCGGACAGACCCATGATGATAAGGATCTCGCCCTTGTGGACATCGAAC
>JBGCFK010000436.1:0-5259 GCA_045106875.1 Paracoccaceae bacterium
GTGCATCACTGGCCCCGCAAACTGATCCAGCGTCGCGATGTCGGGCATGTTCGGGATGCCGCTGACGCCGGTGGCCATGACCACGTGGTTCGGGTGCATCACGCGGTCCGATCCATCTGCAAGACGAAGAGTGACGTCCCAGCGCCCGGCAGCCTCATCATAATTGCCGCCGAGGAAGTCCGTCGAGGTCCAGAAGTTCAGCTCCATCGCCTCGACATAGGCCTCGAACCAGTTGGCCAGTTTGTCCTTGGGAATGTAGGTGGGCCAAGACGCCGGGAAGGGCATGTAGGGCATGTGGTTGACCTGCACCTGATTGTGCAGCGTCAGAGCATGGTACCGCAGGCGCCAGTTGTCGCCGATGCGGGCTTCCCGGTCGACGATCAGGGTGTCGACGCCCAAATGCCTCAGCCGCGCCGCGATTGCCAACCCGGCTTGGCCGCCACCAACCACGATCACAGCCGGATCGCGGTCCTTGTAGGCAACGTCGCTGGCCCGGAGATCCAACCAGTTCGGTCCCCTGAAGTCGCGCGAATAACTGTCGCCTTTTGGTCTCTCCTGCCCTGTGATCTCGGGATGGTGGTGGATTTCGTCCAACGCCGTCATAAGGGTCCACGCACGAGGGCCATCGGTGAAGGGAAGCAGCCGCACAACTCCAGTGCAATGTCCCGCTGGGCTTTCAAAGTCGAGGAACGCTTCAAGGCACTCCCGCCCGGCCCGTGCAGTGTTCTGCGGGGCTGTTCGATCGTTTGCTAACGATAGGTTTGAGAGGCCCTGCAGCGCTTTCCAGAGTGCGCCCAAGGCATCTTGAGGAGGGCTGATCGTCTTCAATTGCCACGTGAAGGCTAGCAGGTCGCGCCAATGCGCATCCTCGCAGAACTGCGCGCGAAACGCGGCTTCATCGCCGTTCTCGACGGCATGGGTAACCGCCGCGATCCAGCGCGTGGTTTCGGCGGCAGGTGTGGAAGCGCTTTGATCCAGCATGATTTGTTCCCAATCCAGAATGCGCAGAATGCGGGGGTTTCAGGCCAAGCGCAATCACATCGCGGATGCTGGGGTGTCCCATGATGAGGTCTGGTGCCCCATTAATTAATCGTTTATTCGAGAGCTTTGGGTTGTGAGGGGTGAGTGATGCCGACGCCAGTTGAACTTTTGAGTGAGTTTCAGGTCAATACTGGCAGCGCTGCAATCGGGGAACAATTGGCCCCGAAGATCATCGGATTGTCGAATGGCAATTTCCTGGTCGCCTGGGTGGAACAGGCAGATGGCGCGATTGCAACAACCGCCGGGGCCGACATTGTCGGCAAGATCTACGACTCCAATGGCAATGTGGTGCAAGATGCGTTCCGGCTGAACGACGCACGCAGTTTGGATGACGAACTGGACTTCGACCTCGCAGCGACGAACGATGGCGGGTTCGTGTTGGTCTACACGGATGACGACACGGCGGACACGACGCAGGAATCGATCCATGTCGAGCGCTTTGACGCAAGCGGGGCAGTCCTTTTCAGTTCGCTGGTTGTCAGCGAAACAGGCGCCGACGATTTTCTGGAAATCCCAAGCGTTACGGTCGACCTGACCACCAATGATGCGGTTGTCACCTATACGCGCCCGTTCAACACGGATGGGACTGATCTGGACGTGTTCGGTCATTCGGTCTCGTCCCTCGGGGTGGTCAGCGCGCGCTTCAGTGCAGGCCAGAACTCGAGCGGTAACGAGCAAATCCAGGACGTTGCCGTGTTGTCTGATGGCAATGTTGCGTCAGCCTATCTCGCTGCGGACGGTGTGATCGCAATCCGGATCACATCGCAGACGGGGACCGCGATCAACACGTTCATCTCGGGTCTTGTCCCTGTGTTGGCGGCCGTTGATATCGCGGGCCTTGCCGATGGCGGCATGGTTGTCGTAGCGGGCGGAGATTTCCGTGTCTTTGACAGTGCAGGCGCCGCCCTGACCCCGATCACGTCTTTTGGCGACACCGCAGATCAGCGGCTGGTGCCCAGTGTCGTTGCCCTGCCTGATGGCGGGTTTGCTATCATATGGGGAAACTCGAGTGATGGCACGTATGAGGCGCAGGCGTTCACGGCGCTTGGCGCGCCCGATGGCGCCATCGTTCAGATTGATGACACGATCGAGACCTTCCCGGATGCCAGCGTGACAGCGGATGGGCGGCTCCTGTTCACATGGAGCGACAGCTCGCAAGAGATCAAGGCCGCAATCTGGGATCCGCGCGGCGACACTATCGATATGGCCGATTTCAATCGTGGCCTGCCGAATGTGCTGGAGACGAACACGGTCATCAGCCGCGCGGCGGCCACAACGGTCACGGGAACAGACGACGCCGACAGCATCCTCGGGGGCGATGGAGCCGACCTGATTTACGGTGGCGGAGACAACGACGAACTGGATGGCGGGTCCTCCGACGACACCATTTTCGCCGGTGGCGGCAACGATACCCTGATCGCAGGGTTCGGGTCGGACACGTTCGACGGTGGCACTGGCAACGACACGTTCGATATCGCGCGTGCGGATTTCGACGGACAGACCTTTGGTTTCAATCTGAATCTGGATGCCGGAAACGATCAGTTCGACAACGAATATGTCTCGATCGAGAACGTCATCGGCGGCGATGGGGATGACAGCCTGACGGGCACCGACGGGGCCAATACACTGCTCGGCGGCGCGGGCAATGACACCATCGACGGCGGCTTTGGCGGGGACAGCCTGGACGGCGGGCTGGGCGACAATGATACGCTGAGCTACGCGGCCTCGTCACGGGTGATCGTGAACCTTGGGCAGAACATCTTTTTGCTGGGCGATGCCAGCGGAGACAGCGTCACAGGGTTCGAGAACGTCATCGGGTCGAGCGATTTTGACAACCTGATCGGCGACGACAATGACAACTCGCTGTTCGGGGGCTCAGACGCAGATGTCTTTGGCAGCTCGGGCGGCGTGGACGCATTCTTTGGCGGCACCGGGAATGACATCTTTCAGATCATAAGCACCGAGAACCCGAATGGCGTCACATATGACGGCGGCGCCGATACCGACACGATCGCCGCCTTTTTCGGATCGGGAAACCTGTTTGATTTCACGGGCAACACGACGCTGACGGACGTTGAAACGCTGGCACTGAGCGGTCTGTCCGCAAACAGCACCGTGTTTCTGAACAAGAGCAATTTCATCTCCAGTCTGGACCGCATAACCGTGACGCCGCATGATGGTTTCTCGATCAGATTGGAGCTCTTCCTTTCTGAAGCCGAACTGGACCTGTCCGGTGTCACTTTCGAGGGCTTCGACCAACCGGGCGACCTGTTCGCCATTGCTCCTGTCGGGGGTGGTTCGCGCTCCATTGCAGCGACATCGCTGGACGACGCGATTACGACCTTTGGTAGCAGTGATACAATCCGCGCGGGCGACGGCGCGGACACGATCTCGACGCAAGGCGGCGATGACGTCATTTATGCGGGCATCTCCAGCGGTGATCCCAGCGAATTCGACGTTATCTACGGGGGCAACGGTTCGGACACGTATTTCGCCACGGACGCCGCCGGAACGAATGCGCTTTTCGTGGACGATGGAGGGCCTGCGGGCGACCGTGATATTGTAGACCTCTCGGGCTCGAGCAGCGGATTCTCGATGTTTGGCGATGGTCTGGTGACCGCGGCAACAGGTGCGCGTGTCGAGTACACCGACATCGACCTGCTGATCCTGACCGACTTCAGCGACACCGTGCAGGCGCTGCGCATAGGTGATCTGGCCGAGGGCGTGGACCTTGGCGCAGGCAATGATCGGTTCACGGATTTCGGTGGCGCATTGCTGCCGGGCCAAACGGTGGACGGTGGGGCCGGCATCGACACGGTCTCGGCGCAGCAGGGTCTTGCGGTCGATGTTGAACTGGGCACTGCCTCGGGTCTGCTTTGCTTTGAGCGGCTGGTGGGCAGCACCGCTGACGATACGCTGACCGGGGACGCAACCGCCGATACCACGATCCTTGGGCGTGGCGGCGATGACACCATCTCGGGCGGGCAGGGCAGCAACGTTCTCTACGGCGGCGATGATGACGACTTGATCCTCGAAAGCGGCAACGATCTGGTCTTTGGCGGAATCGGCGACGACACGATCCAATCATTCTTTGGCGACGACCTCATTTACGGCGGTGAAGATGACGACGTGCTGGTGGAAAGCAACACAGGCGGCAGCTTCGATTTCTTTGGCGGCGCAGGCATAGATACAGTCCGGACGTCTGGATCGTTCTCGGACAGTGTCATTTACGATCTGGCAGCTGGTATCCGGTTCATCGGCGCTGATGATGATTCGACACTTGATGGTGTGGAAAACGTCGAGGCAGGTGGCAGCGCTCGGGTCTTTGGCGACGAGTTTGCCAACACGCTTTCCGGCATTGGCACGTCAAACCAAGATGGCAACCAGATCCGCGGCGGCGGCGGCGACGATGTAATCTATGGTGGATCCGGCAATGACACGCTGGAAGGCGAGGGCGGCAAAAACCTTATCTATGGCGGGGATGACGAGGATCAGATCCAGACCGGCATCGGCAATGACGACATCTTCGCGGGCGAAGGCGATGATTTTCTATTCCTGATCGAAGTGCAGGACCGTGCAACGACGATCAACGGCGGGACCGATTTCGACACCCTGACGCTTGTCGCGTTCTCTGAAGGCTGGACTTTGGACAGCTTCGAGACGGCGCGTTCAGGCACCGCGACGGTCACATTCAGCGAGGTTGAAAGCCTTATCGGATCGGACCTTGCGGATGTCATCGAGACGCAGTTTGCCTTCACGTCCGGGATCAACACTGGCGCGGGCAATGACATCTTCAACAATTATCCTGGGTTCAGATTCACCGGACAGGTGCTGGACGGCGGTGCGGATTTCGACATCCTGCGCGCGGGCGGCAATCAGGGTGTCGAGATCGGTCTTGGGATCAACGATTTCGATAAGCAGATCCTGAACTTCGAGCAACTCGAGGGGACAGAGTTTGGCGATATCCTGACTGGTGATGAGTCCGGGACCACGATTTTCGGGTTGGGTGGAAACGACACGATCCTAGGCGAGGGCGGCAATAGTACTCTGACCGGCGACACTGTAATCGACCTCGGGCTCGGCGACGACACGGGCGACGGTGGAGCGGGCATCGACACGCTGTCCTTCGGCTCGCTCGCGGCGCCCGGCTTCGTCTTCGGCGACATCGAGGTCGGCGTGATCGTGGATCTCTCGGCGCAAGGCACGGCCCAGCAGACC
>JBGCFK010000437.1:0-2716 GCA_045106875.1 Paracoccaceae bacterium
GGAACAGTGTGGGGGGCCCCCGCTCGGTCTCGCTACGCGCCGCAGCATCCAGCGCGCCTTGCAGGAACGACCGGTCGGCCCGTTCGGACTGAAGCTCGATCTCGGACCTCAGGCGCTCACGATCCCGTTCGATCAGCGTCAACCCGATCACGCCGCCAGCGACAATCGTGACCGCCAGCGCGGGCGAGGCGAGGTCGATCAAAAGGCCGGATGTGAACGCGATCCAGGACAGGAACAACAACCCGGCAATCCCCATGGGCAGCAGCAGCAGTGATTGAACCGGCGGTGCGCGCGGTACCAGAATGATCACGAGGATGGACAAACCGCCAACCAACAAGGTCTCGACATAGAACAGGAACCACGGCCGTCGCAGGAAATCCTGGCCTGCGATCTGTTCGATCATCTGGGCATGGGCTTCGATTCCCCAGATCGTATCTCCCAGCGGAGACTTGCGCTCGTCGATCCGGCCAAGGTCGATGACGGCCAGCAGCACAATCTTTCCGGCGATCCTCGCAGGGTCGAAATCCGGATCAAACAGCGAGAGAGCCGGAAGATAGCGCTTGGCTACCTCTTCGGCCGTGCCAAGCTCGCCGAAATGCAGCCAGAAATCGCCGTTGCTTTCGACTGGGAAGGTCAGTGCATTGGTATCGCCCGGTGACCCCAGAACAACCTGATGACCAGAGTCAGAGCTTGTGACCGTAGACCGGAACTGCCCGCTCCCGATGCGCAGGGCCTCGGCTCCCAACAACAGGAAATGAGCCCCGCACATGCGCTGCACGGCCTTGACCCGGCGCACGACAAAATCGTCTGAGGCGTTGAAGTTGATCGCTGCCATTGCGGCTTCCTGCAGGCCCGGACGTGGCTGAATAAAGTCCAGCAATGCAGGTTCCGCGGCATTGAAGCCCTTTTGCAGTCCCAATCCTTCCTTGGGAACATCGACAGCGGGCCGCGGGAAATCACAGCCTTGGCCCTTCACCTCGTCCGTGTAGTCCGGAATTCCGGTGATTGGCAGGACCACAGGCGCGGCGCGCACAACAATGTTGCCACGATCGTCGCGATACCCGTCGCGCAGGATCTGGGCAAAGAAGGCGTCGGTATCGCCCACACGCTCCAGCGCCTCTGCCGCTTCCAGTCGGCCATAGGCGCGGTAATCCTTGGCCATGTTCACCGGAGATTGCGGGTCCGGGTTGGACAGAATGATATCAAAGGCGATGACGGAGGCTTCAAGCGCTGCAATCTGGCTTACCAACTCGGCCAGCTTGTCGCGGGGCCAGGGCCATGCCCCATTGGTCAGCATTGTCTCGCTGTCGATGGCGACAATCACAACCGGACTGTCGGCAGGATCACCGCGGTCACGCGGTGCCATCTTGTGCAAGCGGTCCCACCAGTCATGACGCCATGGAACGTTCTCGTCATCGCCCTGCAGGATCTGCACGGTCAGAATCACGGTCAATAGTGTTAGCCCCACAAGACGGGAAGTGCGGAACCCAACCCATATCCGCTCTCGCGAGGGCAGGCGCAACCGCATCAGAGCGTCAGATCTAGCCCGTCATGGGCCCCGGTGATCCGCAGAACCGAGCTTCCCTGGCGCATGATCTCTTCGATCCGCCTGGCCTCCCTGACGATCTGGTCCAACCGGTAATCATCGTTAAGCGGCTCGTGATGGAAGAACAATATGTGCTTCACTTCGCCCAACAGCGCCAGTTCGACACCAACGACGTTCGAGGAGTGACCCCAGTCCTCTTTCACGCTTGTGGACTCAGCCAGTGAGTACTGCGCATCAAAGATCAGTGCGTCGGCATTTCGGATGAAGTCGACGTAAGGATAGGTGTCCGAGATCATCTCGGGCTTGTGCTCGGCGTCGGAGGCGTAGACGACCGTTCGCCCTGCTCTCTCTATCCGATAGCCATAGGCGCGGCCCGTATGATTCAACTCGTGGGCGCGCACCTTGAAGCCGTTAATCTCCAGATCCGTATCCGGCTTGATGATGTGGAAGTGGATTTCGGATCCCAATACGTCGAACGGCACCGGGAAAGAAGGCGCGCCGTGCTGGCGACGGAAACACTCCTCGACGTTCTCGTGGATCGAATAGATGTGAATCACGTTGCCAGGAATGTAGGCAGGCATGAAGAACGGAAAGCCCATGATGTGATCCCAGTGAAAATGGGACATCAGGACATGATAGGGTTCTTTGGCGACAGGTCCGGCTGTCTTCATGACATGGCTGGCGTACTCGCGGGCGCCCGAGCCGAAATCGATCAGCAGGGAAGGTCCATCTTCTTCGTGCACCTGAACGCAGGCCGTGTTGCCACCATAGATCGTCGGGATGGCACCGCGGCAGTGACTGTTGAGGAAGGCGTCAACGTCAGAGGGGGTGCCTATATCGGTCGGCTTAGCCTCGTTCAGGGCGGCGCGGATGAATCCATGCACCTCCCTTTCCATGTAAGGACGCGGAATCGAGCCGCGCGTACCCCAGAGCTTCAGACGCATGGCCGTAAAATGTTTAGCCCGGATATGCCTCGGCTGCGGCTGACGACACTTGTTTGCCCCCCTCTGCCGCAGTGTCCGCAACGTTCAATACCGCATCGGACTTCGAGATCCGGAAGACCTCCTTAACAACTCCATCAATGCCGCTGACAATGAACTTGCCACCACCCGATTTGATCTGACGGTCGGCCATCAACAAGGCGCGCAATCCGGCGCTGGTGATGAATTC
>JBGCFK010000438.1:0-8974 GCA_045106875.1 Paracoccaceae bacterium
GGAAGGCCCGATGTGCGGGCTCGCGCACACGCGATGGCGAGACCACTGGCAACCAATCCGAGTGATTCCACATCGTGCGTCGTCCCAGATGGGTCAACTGGATCATCACCTTGCAATCATGTTCGTGACAATCATCCGTGAGTTGCCTGAGCCACGGTACGATCTCGTCCTTGTAGGCGTGCAGATTGCCGAAGGCCGCCGGACTGTCCTCGGCGACCAGGGCAGATCCTGCCGTCATTGTCAGGGCGATGCCGCCTTTGGCTTTCTCCAGGTGGTAGAGCCGGTACTGATCCTTGGGCATCCCATCGTCCGAATAGGCGGGCTCGTGCGCCGTGGACATGATCCGGTTCTTCAGCGTCAGGTGCTTGAGCCGGTAGGGCTGGAGAAGCGGGTCGTTTGACGCAGCTGTTTCGGACATGGGGTGCCTCCCTCGACGATTTCTGATCTTACCCTAACCGGCGTTGTTTCCTTCGCAATGCTCTGCATGCGACAGATTTCGGATCAAAACGGGTTCCGGGCCGATGGCCCGTCACACGACATGCCCTCGCGCCGTCGCCTTCGGCTGACGCGAGGTGTTGGCGCCTCTGGCAGTCGTTGCGCAAGGGTCAGAGCCAGGAGAGTGTGGCGACCAATTGCCCATGATCCGAGGCGAGCTTGTTGTAGGGTGCTTCCTCAAACGAGCCGTCGGTGAGGTGATCGTTGAAGCATTTCAGATAGTCCAGCCGGGCGATCTGGTCTGCATGGCCTTGTTGAAAATGGGCCGACAGCAGGATCAGGTCGATGCTTTCATAAACGCCGTTGAAGGCTGCCGTATAAATCATGTCTCTTTGAGCGCGGCGCACAAACATGCGTTCCGCAGATTCCAGCAAGCTGCCACGTACAGCCGCCTGGATCTGGGTGTTCTCCTCCTCGGAGTAGCGCTCATTCTCTCGTTCAGCATCGTGTCTGCGCATCCAGGCGTAATTCTTGAACGGCCGTTCCCCTGCCAGGATTTCCGAGGAAACCGACGTCAGGCTGTCATTCATATCGCCAAGCACGATCACGGGCCGGCCAGCGGCCAGTTCCTCAAGGATCATACCGCGCATGACCAATGCTTCACCCATCCTGCGAAGCGCCGAGCGCATTGCGCCCATGGCCCGCGCCATCGGGTCATATTCCAAAAGGTTCTCGGCCGGGCGCGTACCATCGGGGCTGCGTTCCGTCTCGCCATGTTTGGACTTCAGATGCCCGTTCAGTACGACCACTTCGCGGCCATCGATGTCCAGCAACACCCGTTGGATCGGACGTGAGAGGGCGTCCAGCCGCCATGAGCCCGCATCTTCGCCGGACAAGGTCTGGAACTGCGTTTGCATTGGGTGGTCCGAAAGGTCTTGCACAGCCTCGGCCGACATGATCGGGAACCGCGACAGCACAGCCATACCCGGGCGTCGACGCCCGTCTTCCTCCCGACTATGCATATTGGGAGCATAGGCGAGGTTCATCTTCGGCCCATATTCAGTATATTTCAGGTTCCGATAGATTGCGCGGCGGCGGTATTTCTTGTCCCGGCGTGGTTGGCTGATCTCGTTGACCTCGCGGCCCTTGGCGTCGCATTCGCTGATCACGTCCCGCAGTGCGGGCTCGTCAAAGATCTCCTGAAAGCCGACGATATCCGCGTCCATCTGCAGCAATTGGTCCGAGAGCCAATCAACCTTCCAGCCATAGGCCTCGTCTGTGAGGTATTCGAACGGATAGTAGACCTTGTTCGGGCTGATCAGGTTCTTGACGTTGAAAGTGCCGAGCGTGAAAGCCATCAGGCAGCGTCCAGTGTAGCGAGGGCGCGTGCGAACATGGCTGGGTCCGCATTGCCACCCGAGATGGTGCAGATGACCGTGTCGCCTTCCAACTGGTCACCGTGGAAGAGCGCTGCTGCCAACGCGACCGCGCCGCCCGGTTCGGCCACCAGTTTCAATCGCAAGAAGGCATGGGCCATGGCCTGGAGCGCTTCGTCATCCGACACCGCGATCCCCGGCCCGCACAGCCGTTGCATGACGGGAAAAGTCAGCTCGCCAGGGGAGGGGGTTACGATGGCATCGCAGATGGATTGAACCGGAAGGGCCGCTTCCTCGCGCTTGCCTGATATCAGCGAACGCACTGTGTCGTCGCCTGCTTCGGGCTCAACCGGACGAACCCGAAGACCGGGCGCTTCCGCTTCCAGTGCCAGAGCAATCCCCGAGGTCAGCCCGCCGCCGCCGCAGCAGACCAGAACATCAGCCCTCTCGACACCGGCAGCAAGGGCCTGCTTAGCGATTTCCAACCCGCAAGTGCCCTGGCCTGCCATAACCATGGGTTCGTCATAGGGGCGGATGAGCGTGAGCCCGCGCCCCTCTGCCAGATCCTCACCCAGCGCTTCCCGGCTTTCCCGGTTTGCCCGATCATAGGTGACGACCTCGGCGCCGTGCGCTGCCGTGTTTGCCAGCTTCAGGGCAGGCGCGTCCTGAGGCATGATGATGACGGCTGGAATGCCATGCAACTCTGCCGAATGCGCAACACCCTGGGCATGATTGCCGGAGGAAAACGCGATCACGCCGCGTGCTTTGTCCGCGTCCGACAGGGCCGATACTGCGGACCAGCCACCACGGAACTTGAACGACCCTGTGCGCTGAAGGCATTCGGCCTTGATCAGCACACGGCGTCGGGCAAGCTTGTTCAGGAACGGGCTTTCCAGCAGCGGCGTGACCCTTGCAACACCTGCAAGGCGTCCTCGCGCGGCGCGAATATCGTCGATGGTGATCGCTTCCGAGGTCATTTTGTGGCGATCTCGGGAATTGTGATGAGGTCTGGTACAATGTGATGCGGGCGCCATGGCAATCGATCCAAGGGCTCGCCCGCGCGGTTCGCCCAGGCGACACGGAACCCGTATCCCGAGGCCGCACATGCATCCCAGCAATTCGACGACACGAACAGAACTTCGCTGGACGGGCAGCCGAAATACTCGCCGACAAGCCCATAGACCCGGCGGTCAGGTTTGAACACTCCGAGGGATTGGACCGAAAGGTTGACGTCCACAACCTCATCCAGCCCGCTGGCGGAAACCGCGCTCTCCAGCATGTCAGGCGTGCCGTTGGACAGGATTGCCGTGTTTATGCCAGCGGCTTTCAAAGCAGCCAGTACGCCCGGGACTTCAGAGTAGGCGGCAAGCTCCCAATAAAGCTGCAGCAATCTTGTCCGCAGTTCGGGATCGTCCAGGCCCTGTTCCTCCATGGCGAAATCCAGCCCGTCCTCTGTCAGGGTCCAGAAATCCTGATGGACACCATAGGCGGCGCGCAGCCACGTATATTGCAACTGCTTCAGGCGCCATGTCTTTGCGATGGCGGGCCAGTGTGCGGCAAATGCCTCGCGACCCGGTTCAGCAGCGGCCTCCCGGGCTGCAGCCGCCACGTCGAACAACGTTCCGTAGGCATCGAATACACAGGTAGTGATTGGCATCAGCGTCTCCTTGACTGTGCCGACCATGGAGGATGGTGGGAGTCGGTTCAACCGAGTCGCGTTCGAGAGCGTTCTCGGACTAATCCGGATCAGTCGGATCGAAACTGGCCCAGGAGCGCATAACGTGGCAGGGCGTTTGCGATCCGACTTGCTCTGAAAACGCTTTAGCCGCCGTGGAGGATTTCCGCGAGCGCTTTGTGCCCCGCATGGCTAGCCCAGCTTGCGGGTGGCGCGTTGTGGATCGTGTCCAAGAGGTCCCGCCGTGCGCCGTGGGCCAGAAGTGTACGGACCACGGATTCATGCCCCGCAAGTGCTGCCTGATGCAACGGCGTCGAATGGGCATGACAGGCTGGCGGGTTGTAGCGGTCTGGATCCTCGCCGGCGCCCAGCATAATCCGCGTGATCTCTGCATGGCCGTGCTGTGCCGAAAGGGCAAGCGCACGATGGCGTTGTTCGGAATCGGCCTTGGGCAACAACTTGAAAGCCAAATTCAACCTGCCAGTGGCTGCGGCAATCGGGAGCGTCAGTTCCGCCCCGTTGCTCAAAAGCGCTTCGACCGCGTCGAACTCACCGTGTCCAAGCGCGGCTTCAATCGCCGTGTCAGCATCTGCTCCCTGCGCGCAAAGGAGGTCGATCAGAGGAACCTGGACATTCGCCTCCCGAACCACGCGGCCCGATGCAACCAGCGTCAGCGTCTCGTCGAGGCTCCTGCGATCTGGTGGAGGGGCATTTGCAATGATGGCCCGTGCAATGTCGAGAGCGTTTGCAGGCAATCGGCCATGGCGTACCGGGTTCTCAGCGATGAACTCCAGCAACGAGGGCGATTGGAAATAACCACGGTCCGGGAAAGCTTCCCGATGTGTTGTGAGTTCTGGGTGCTGATTCAGAAGTGCTTCCAAACCCGCGGTGTTTCCGGCATCCATCAGATCCACTGCCTGCCGGAAAGCCGGATCGGCGATGCGCTGGTGGACGGCAGGCTGTGGCTGATCGCTCACGGGAAGCCTACCTGATGCCGCGTGCCAGATCCTTTTCGATGGTCATCGGTGCAGCCACACCCGATAGCCGCGAGCGATAGACATACAAGCCTTCAAGGACGCGCTGCACATAGTTGCGGGTCTCGTTGAACGGGATCTGTTCCATCCAGTCGAGCATATCGATCTGGCCAAGGCGTGGGTCGCCGAATTGTCCGTTCCACTGGTCCACCCGGCCTGCACCTGCGTTGTAAGCGGCAGCGGCCATGACGTAGGAGCCGGAGAATTGTTCTGTCCGCCGTGCCAGATAGGCCTCGCCCAGGCGGACATTGTACTGCCAGTCGTCGATCAGGCGGCTGCGTGAGTAGGGCTCTCCGATCCAGCCGGATACACGCTTTGCGGTCGCAGGCATCAATTGCATCAGCCCGCGCGCACCGGCGCGGGAGACAGCGCGAGGGTTCAGTTCAGTCTCTTGGCGCGCAATGGACAGGGCGAAAGCGGGCTCGACCTTGGTCGTGTATTTCGCAATCTCGTGTAGTGGATAATATGCCGGATGGATCACAACGCCCCGGCGTGCGGCCTTCTTGGCGATGCGAATGGCGTAGTGCGGCTGGCCCAGATCCAGCACAAACCGCGTCAACGGAGCCAGTGCGCCCGCAGGCAGGTTTTGACCCAGACGGCTGAACACGGCCATGGCAAGGGTGTCTTCGCCTGCGAAGTACAGCACCGCGCCCAAGCGCACCAGATCCGAGCGCATCGCGGGATGCGTCCGCCAATCCGGCAATCCACCTTGGGTCAGGAGATCGTCGCCGGGTGCATTGATCTTGGCCGCAGCCAACTGTCCGTAGAACGAGGTCTGATAGCGGGCGCCGTCGGCATACCACTTCCTGGCTTCGTCGCTGTTGCCCGCAGCTTCATATGCCCGGCCCAGCCAGTATCCGCCACGACCAATGCTGATGGGCGTCTCGACCGAATCGCGGAAACGACGGAAATGACCGATAGCGCTTTGCGGATCGTTCAGCTTGCGCAGGGCAACCCAGCCCGCAACCCATTCTGCATCGGAATAATCGTAACCATCCAGCGGCGTCATGTAGTGCTTTGCGGCGACCTGGTAGGCGTTCAGCGACCGGCCCTCGCGGGCTGCGCGGCGGGCGAGGCTGAGCCGTCTGTCCGCCCATACACCGGGCTCGCCCAAGGCTTGCGGCCCTGTGCTGACCTGAATGATGAAGGCTTCGGCGTCCTCGTAGCGTTTGCCGCGGAAGAGGCGCGAGAACTCACGCCAGTCTGCGCGCGCCTGCCCGCCAAGAGCTGCAGCGGCGCTGGGGCGTTTCTCGTTGAAGACGACCCGAGAGAGGACTTCTCCGCCCGGCCAATCCCCGCGACGCGCGATGTAGCCATTGTATTCGTCCAGTGAGCCATTGCCCGAACGCAGTTTGCGCCACAAAACGATGTCCTGAACGACCGGATCAGCACTTGCGACGATCTCCTGCGC
Source organism: Paracoccaceae bacterium (assembly GCA_045106875.1). Lineage (GTDB taxonomy): Bacteria > Pseudomonadota > Alphaproteobacteria > Rhodobacterales > Rhodobacteraceae > Thermohalobaculum. Next base: position 5,932 of record JBGCFK010000438.1, read on the forward strand.
CGTGGCCCAATCACCAGATTTGCCGATATCCAGGGCTTCGGACACGATTGCGCCTTCACGCTGCGCCTGAGACATATCCAAGGCTTTCGCAGGCAGTGACGCCACGATTGTGGTGAAAAAGACGAGAAAACAAAGCAAACTTGTAGGGGCTGGGCGCAGGGTCACAGCATTCTCCGAGATGCAGCAGCGGGAAACTGTCGGTAACCTATCAAATACCGCGCCCATCATCACCCCTGAAATGTTGATGATGACATAACAATTTCGCGTTTGCCCGTGGATGGCGGGCTGGCTATCCAGCACTTGGAACACGGGCACTGCCCGGGGCCGGACGACTTGCGGACAATGGCCACGGGGCCTATAGCATGCCGCTGACAGACAGGGGAGGACGACATGGGTCTCGCAAACGGCAAGGCAATTCGCGGCTCGATGCCCGCACTGGTGACGCCTTTCAAGGATGGCGCTCTGGACGAGGCCGCCCTGCGGGCGCTGGTCGATTGGCAGATCGCCGAGGGATCGAACGGCTTGGTGCCAGTGGGCACAACCGGCGAAAGCCCGACGCTGAGCCACGAGGAGCACGAGCGTGTGGTCGAGATTGTGGTCGAACAGGCTGCAGGACGGGTTCCTGTGATCGCAGGAGCAGGCTCGAACAATACAGCCGAGTCGGTGCGTCTCGCCCAGCATGCCGAGCGCGTCGGCGCGGATGCGGTGCTTGTTGTCACGCCCTATTACAACAAGCCGACCCAAGCGGGCCTGATCGCGCACTTCACGGCTGTGCACGAATGCTGCGAACTGCCGATCATCATCTACAACATCCCACCCCGCTCGGTGGTCGATATGTCGCCAGCAACGATGGGCGAATTGGCCAAGCTGCCTCGCATAGTCGGGGTGAAGGACGCCACAGCGGATCTCTCGCGGGTGTCTGCCCAGCGGATCACTTGCGGTACGGACTTCATCCAGGTATCTGGAGAGGACCCCACCGCGCATGGCTTCAACGCTCAGGGTGGAGTTGGTTGTATTTCTGTGACCGCGAATGTGGCGCCCAGGCTTTGTGCCGAAGTTCAGGCGGCCTGTGCGGCAGGTGACTACGCCAAAGCGCTGGAATTGCAGGACCGGTTGATGCCGCTGCATCAGGCCGTCTTCACCGAGCCAGGACTGGCTGGCGCGAAGGCGGGGCTGGCGCTCCTTGGCAAGTGTTCGGACGAGATCCGTCTGCCCCTGCAATCCGTCACGCCCGAGACCCGCGAGAAGATGCGGGCTGCGATGGTTCATGCAGGACTGATCAACTGAAAGACAACGCCCATGACGACCTGATCGACAGGATCAGCGCGCGTCTTGCCACCTTCGTGGTGGAGGCGGTGAATGATATCGGCCTGCGCCCTGCCGCCGTCGCGATCGTCGTGGCCATCGTCGCGGGCTCGCCAGCGATCCTGCTGACAAAACGGCCGGACCGAATGGGTCGACATGCCGGGCAATACGCGCTGCCGGGCGGCAAACTGGATCCGGGCGAGACGACAGAGACCGCGGCTTTTCGCGAGCTGCACGAAGAACTGGGCCTGGATCTGCCGAAATCGGCACTGCTTGGTCGGTTGGACGACTACCCCACACGCTCGGGCTTTCGCATCTCGCCCTTCGTGATCTGGGCTGGCCAAGACCCGAAACTGACCCCCGCGCCCGAGGAAGTTGCGCGCGTGTTCCATATCCCGTTTGCGGAACTCGACAGTGATGCGATCCCGCTGTTCGAACCGGGAGAGACCGAAGACAGGCCCATCCTTTACTCGGATCTGCCCTCTGTCGGCACGACCATGTTCTCACCAACCGCAGCCGTCATTTACCAGTTCCGCGAGGTCTGCCTGCGCGGCATCACCACTCGGGTTGCTCACTACGATCAACCGCGATTTGCCTGGCAATAGCCCGGCACGGTTGACTACGCTTAAGATTCCGCCCACTTGCACAGCATCATGGCACAGAAAAAGAAAAAACCTGTCAACAAACCCGCCGCCGAGAATCGGCGGGCGCGGTATGATTATTTCATCGAGGACACGCTGGAGGCCGGGATCCTGCTGGAAGGGTCGGAGGTGAAGTCGCTGCGTGAGGGCTCGGCGAACATCACGGAAAGCTATGCGGCCGTCGAAAACGGGGAGTTGTGGCTGGTCAATTCCTATATCCCGCCCTTCAGTCACGCCAAGTCGGACGCGTTCAGCCACAAGGAGCGCCGCCGCCGTAAGTTGTTGGTTCACAAGAAAGAATTGTCGCGGCTGTGGCAGGCGACGGGGCGTCAGGGCATGACTTTGGTGCCCATGAAACTGTACTTCAACGACAAGGGCCGGGCCAAGCTGGAGATCGGTGTCGCCAAGGGCAAGAAGGCGCCGGACAAGCGCGCGACCGAGGCGAAACGCGACTGGCAGCGCGACAAGGCCCGGCTGTTGCGCGACCGCGGATAGGCCCCGAGGCCGTCAAGATCCGGTGAATCCGGGCTTTCAAAGGTTAACGGCGCCGGCATTCCACCCGTATGGCAAGCGTATGGCATCCGTACCGCAAGCGTATGGCATGGGTATGGCACGCGTATGTACAGCAAGTCGCCGGGTTAACGGATCACTCCTTCCCGATATCCGGGCCGAATGTGGCTTCCAGTTCCGCCAGCGCCGGGTCATCGGGGAAATGTTTGCGGAGGAGGCTGAGATATTGCTCGGCATTCTTTCTGGTGTTCGGATGATCTTCGCCAAGCGCACTCATTTGTATTTCGAGCGCCTTGGCGTATAACGGACGCGCGGCATCAAATTGTTCCAGCGAACGCTTGATCGCTGCGTGCACCCAAAGCCTGATGGCGTAGCTGGGATGCTCCTCTCCAAGTTCTGCCTTGGCTATCCCAATCGCCTGGACGATAAGCGGCTCGGCCTCCTCATACCTGCCCATGTCCTTCAGCAGGTTCGCGAGATTATTGAGGTCGATGGCATAGCTCGGATGCCCCTCCCCAAGCGCGGCCTTGTCGATCTTGATGGCCTCGCGATAGAGCGGCTCGGCCTCCTCATACCTGCCCATGTCC
>JBGCFK010000439.1:0-14332 GCA_045106875.1 Paracoccaceae bacterium
CCGTTGATCTTTGCGGTTTCGATGAGCGACGCGATCCGGCTCCAGGCGCGACCGCCTTCGTCATGACCCGCGAATAGTGCATTTTTCCTGTTAAGAGCAATTGGACGGCTATCGCTCATGAATGTCTGCAGCCTGTCCCAGTGGCGATGAATGTAGCCGAGTTTCTCACCAAGACGGGACTTGGCGGACACGCGAGAGCGAACGTCGGCCAACCAGATGCGGAAGTCCTCGACCAGGGGCGCGTTGCGTGCATTGCGCGCTGACAAGCGCTGTCCAGGGCTGATGGTGCAGATGTCGTTCTCGAGTTCGTAAAACTCGGCAATTCGGCGCAACCCCTCGGCGGCGATCTCGGAGCCGTCCCGGTCAAAGATCTCGCGGAGTTTGCGCCTCGCATGCGCCCAGCAATACGCGACCGTGATTGGCTCACCACCCGTGCGCGATGGTTGGTCAAGCGGTTGTAGCCGGGATAGCCGTTAATCTGGAGAATGCCATCGAAGCCTTTGAGGAATTCCTCGGCATGCTCGCCACCGCGTCCGGGCGCGTAGAAATAGACGACGCCTGGGGGGTCGCTGCCGCCCCATCGTCTGTCATCGCGTGCCAGCGCCCAGAGATATCCCGTCTTGGTCTTTTTCCGCCCGGGTCCAGCACGGGCGCGGTCGTCTCGTCTGTTACCCGGCAGGCGTATGCGGAGCATGCTGCCGAGAGGGCATAAACAGTTTCGTGGACTGCTTCAGGTGCTCGGCCAGCCGGTCCACCACGGGGCCAAGATGGAAGGCAACCTTGCCAACCCAGCCTGCCAGTGTGGAACGGTCAAGATGGATGCCGGATCGGGCCAGAATCTGCGCCTGCCTGTAGAGAGGACAGTGATCCGCGTACTTCGCCACGGTCACGTGGGCGAGCGTGCCCTCGGTGGGCAGTGCGCCTTCGATCAGCCAGGAGCGTGCCGTTCGCCATTGTCGCTCGGACCAATGGCGGACTCAATGGCTCGCTGTCCAGCCGTTCCGTTCTATCCTCGCCAATGCGGTGCATCTGTCCGCAGCCACACGGGCACTCGAGACTGCCCGGCTCGATGACCTCTTCGATCCGGGGTAGATCTTCCGGCAGGTTGCCGAGGTTGCGATTGACAGGCGCGCGTGTCTTACGCGACGCCGCAGGCGTCGCACGGGAATCTTCCGACGCAGCCTCACATTCCTCGATCGCAATCGTAAGATCTTCGAATGCCAGCTGCCGCTCGTCTTCGGTCAGCTTCTCGGACTTCTTGCCATGCAACGCATGGCGCAGCTCCTTCCCTCTCGTGACATTCCTTCGGAATGCACTGCCGGGCAATGGATCAGCGCCTCCTGGCGCTTGTTAGCCTCGGCCAGCACGTCGACCCGCCGCTGCATCGCCTCGAAGGCCGCGCGGTGCTCGGGCGGCTGCTTGCTGAGATCGAGATCGTTCCGGTCCGGCGACATGGCCAGATTATACCGCCGAAGCGCCGTCCTGTACGTCGCAGATTGGTGACTGATTCACTCCGCCGCAGCCGGTGCCCGCACCCTTCGCCAATAGACACGGCGCCCGTTGCCCGGCAGGCGTTTGCGCAGCACAACGCCGAGAGGGGGGCCAGACCTTCGAACAACGCTTCGAATTGTGCTCTCGAGAGCCGCATCACGCCGTCACTGATGGCAGGCCACGCGAACTTGCCGCCATCAAGCCGCTTGTAGGTCAACACCAAGCCCGACTCATCCCAGACCAGGATCTTGATCCTGTCGGCACGCTGCGCTCGGAACACGACCCCGGAATGGGCCTTCAGCCCGAGCTCTTTCTCGGCATACGCGGCAAGACCATCATGACCCTTGCGAAAGTCCACCGGCTTTGTGGCGATCAGAACTTTGATAGCCTGAGATGGAACGATCACCGGGCTTGGCGAAGTGCGGTTGCGATCTCGGCAATCCGGTTGGCCGAGGTATCACTAGGAAGCCGCAGGATGACACCATTCGCTTCCATCTCAATCGGTGTTGCCGCTGACGGTGTTTCGTCCTCAATCACCTCAAGAGCCGCAAACGACGGAAAGTGCTCCTCCGGGATCGGCACGTTCAGCTTGCCCTTCTTCGCCAAACTCCGCCAGGTCGAGAGATGCTGTGGTGTCAGGGCGCTCCGGCGCGCCACGTCGCACACCCGCGCACCTGGCGCGAGGCTCTCTCGGATGATCCGGACCTTCTCTTCATCTGGCCAGGATCCCCGACCCGTCGGGCCTTCCAGCACCTCAAGACGATCGACACAGCTCGCTTCGTCTAACAAATGGACTCGGTTTGTTGGGAAACGTTTCATGTACAGAACCTCCTCGTGACGCTCTGTTGAATCTCGTTATCTCCGCATCAGCAACGTGGGGTCTACGCTGCGCTTACCATCAAACAGCATCTCGTGGTTTTGCAACTAATTGGCCCACACCAGAAACGCCCGGCTGTCTGCTAGCTCGATATGGGCTACCTGAAGCTTGACGCGTTCGCCACTGATCGTGGCCCGATACTCACTCCAGTGGAACTGGAACGCCTCGCCTGGCCGAAAAACCAACGGCACGATGTTCCCCGCCCAATCGTTTGCTGTACGTGCTGACGATCAGCTTTCCCGACCCGCACAAAAGCTGCGACCCATTCATACGATCCATCAAAACCAAATGTTCCCTGACCGGCATGCATCTGCTTGACCGTGCGCCGTTCTTTGCGTGACTTGCGCTGCTCTGTCAGCAACCAGCCCGACAGTTTTCCGCAAACGGATCCAGCTTGTTTGGCCATCTGGGCGTCCTGAGATTGGGCTCCAATATATTGGCACGCAGATACTTGCTGATGGTTCTGCGAGAAAGGCCTGTCCGCCGTGAACTTTCGCTAATGGGCATCGTAGCCCTCAAGGCCCCCTCTCACACATGCGTTGCATGTGCTGCCGGGCAATGATCGTCGAAGTACGCTCGAAAATCCCATAACTATCAATGCAGAGTCCCAGACACATCCGGTCAGGGGCGAGGTCAGAACTTTCAAATACAAAGCCACGGTGCATACCGCAAGCGCTACCATCGAATGAGAGGAAGAAGTGGACGACTTTAACGCTGACCGCGACAGCACAACGGCTCTGTTGCCTCGGGCGCGTATTGCTCCGCCGTTTACCGCGAGTTCAGTCAGTCATTTCGAAGTCCATCAGAAGCGTGCGCTGCACGAAGTTGAAATTGTTGTCTGAGATCAGGGTCAGGCGCGCCTGTCCGTCCGCGTCTGTCCAGACACTGATACCTTCCATGTTGTCGATGCCGGAGCCACTCTCGAACGCGCCCAGCACCTGACGCGATGCGCCGTCGGGAAATCCTGCTTCGGTCAGACCAAACCGGTCGATGCGGATACGCACCCCGGAAACCGGGCTGTAGTGTCTGAGCAAGACATACAGCCGCCCATCAGCGCCAAGGTCAGCGCCAGTCACATAGTAGGGGTCTTCGGCCACAAACCTGTCCTCGGCCAACTGACCTGCACGCCAGACAAAAACCGGGTGGCCTCTCCGGTCGGGCGCCTCGGCGATCGCGATAAGGCCGCCATCCGGCAGCGTCGCCAATGCCTCCATTCCCTGATTGGAGCCGAGCGTCTCGAACGCCCGCTCCTGAACGGGATCTACCACGCGGGCCTCCGCATTCAGCGTCATGATCCTGTGATCACGTTCAAAGGCAATGCGTACTTCGTCGCCCTGAACAGCCAGCCCCTCTGCGTCTCCACCGGCCTTGTCGAAGATCGCACCATCAGTGTCTCGCAAAGGGCGGAATGATCCCATGCCAAGTTCCAGCCCGTCAGTCTCTTGTTCCAGCGGGGCCTCCAGCCACCAACCCGCATCAGTTACGGCGTGCAAACGGTCAGAAACGATAATCAGACCCGAGAAGCCGCCAAATGCCGGGTGCTTGGCGGTCAATACCCGCGTACCGCGCAAACGAAGCCCGTTTAGTTCTCCCGGACCGATCTCGACGGTTTTCGCTGTTATCTCAAGCGCATCAGTTGCCCCACCGGCCTCGGGACCCTCTGGAGCACATCCCGCTGCGATCAAAGCCAGCAAGCCCTGAAACAGACGCGCGTTCACTGGGTCAGAACTCCCGCACAGACCCGAGGCAGGTCGCTCAGTACCAGCTCTCGCCGCTTCTTGGGCTTGGGCGCATCGGGGTCTGGCTTCTTCGGTTCGAACCACCAGGACAAGGCGTCGCCGCAGCCATCTCCCGGCGGGATCACCGCCTGCGGCACGCAACCGGCACTGCCTCCGGGACAATTCAACCGCACATGAAAATGGGCGTCGTGTCCGTACCATGGACGGATTTTGCGCAGCCACATCCTGTCCCCCACCGGCTCGGCCCAGCACATGGCGCGCTTGATCACCGGGTTCACGAAGATCCGTGCCACACCGGGATCGGAGGCTGCCGCCTTCAGTACCTGATGATGCGAGGGCGTCCAGCTGCTGTTCACTTCGCCGCCCGACACAACACGGGGGCTGCCAATCTTCTCGCGCTGCTGGCGTGACAGCAGACCTTCCGAGGGACGACGAAGCCAAATATCAATATCAAGGCCCAATTGATGCGACCGATGCCCCGAACGCATGGGCCCGCCACGTGGTTGGCTGATATCGCCCACATACAGTCGCGGCCAGCCGATGGTCTGGACCTTCGATGAGAATCTCTTGATGAAAGCAATGGCATCCGGGTGCCCCCAATTGCGATTGCGGCTGAGGCGCATGGCCTGCCAGCTTGGTCCGGTCTCAGGCAACTCGACCCCACCTGCCAAGCAACCCTTGGCGTATTCCCCGTGGGCGGCAGGCGCCATGGCGGCGGGGCTGCCTTTGGCACCGAACTTGTACTTCACGGCTTCGGCTTCGGCCTGAGCCGGGGCCGACACAAGACCAGCAATGAGGCTCATAAAAATGATCAGGCGTGCAAACATGCGGCGCTCCTAAATTCCATTCCCGACACTACGATACCTCATCCCGGTGTGGATGGCATATCACGTCGTACGCAATTTCGCCGCAGCGGTGGATCACAGCGCCAATGCCTGGAGCTGGGCGAAGCTGATGGCGCACGGGCGAGGGGTTGTCCACGCGTCGAGCGCGTGAATTCAGTCCTCTACGAAGCCTCAGTCGGCCAGGCGCGCGACCAGCCGATCCATAAACGCGTCCCCTGCACGCATCTCGGAGATCTCGATGAATTCGTCAGGCTGGTGAGCCTGATCGATAGATCCGGGTCCGCAAATGCAGGCTGAATACCCGTCATCCTGAAATATCCCCGCCTCGGTCCCATAGGAGACCACATGCTCGCCATTATCGCCGGTCAGTTGGCGGCAGAGCGCCTCCGCTTCGGTCGCCTGGTCGGGTCTGCATGCAGGGGTGTCACCAACCACCTTGATCTCCACCCCGGCGTCGGCATGCACAGCTTTCATCATCGCATCAACACGCTCGACCTCGGCCTTGTAGCGCTCCATCCATTCGGCGTTCGTTTCTGGCGGGACAGGTCGGATGTCGATCGAGAACCAACAATCCTTCGCAGTGATGTTGGTCGCGGTGCCTCCTGTCAGACGCCCCACATGCAGTGTGGTGTAGGGCGGCACAAAGCCACCGCCCGGATCGGCGGCGACACGGTTCTCCTCTGTCCTGTCCTGCAACCATGTGACCAACCTGGCTGCGTGATGGACCGCTGACACGCCCGTGTGCAGTATCGACGAATGCACTTCAAAGCCACGCAGATGCGTCTCAAGCATAAGGCCGCCCTTGTGACCATTGACCACCTGCATGTTCGATGGCTCACCGACGATTACGGCGTGCGCGGGCGGCATGGCACCTGCCATCTCGGGTACGAGACGAAAAGCCCCATCCATCCCGACTTCCTCGTCATAGCTGAAGGCAAGCTGAATCGGCCGCTTCAAGCCAGCTGCCAGCGCCTTGGGGACTGCACAAAGCGACAGCGCGAGAAAACCCTTCATGTCACAGGACCCGCGCCCATAGAGCCGCCCAGACTTTTCAGTCAACACCCATGGATCGGTTGACCAATCCTGGCCATCAACCGGAACAACATCCGTATGGCCAGACAGCACTACACCACCTTCGACCTCGGGCCCTACAAGCGCATAGAGGTTCTGCTTGTCCCCCTGGCCATTTGCCACGCGATGACTGGCGATGCCATGTCCAGCCAGATAATCCGCAACGAAATCGATCAGCGGGATATTGCTGTCGCGTGAGACCGTAGGAAAGCTGACCAGCTTTTCCAGCATCTGGGTGGGCGTGTATATGGCGGACATGAGCGGTACTCCTTGGGCAATGATGTCCCGGGCTTGACCCGGATCCCTATGGAGAGGCTACTAGGTGCCAGTGGTCAAGCCCAAGCAGAGGCATAGCATGCAGGACATCCTGGATCAGATTGCGACGGCCTGCCGACCCGTAGCGGCGGACGGCAAGGTTGCGGACTATATTCCGGCACTGGCAAGAGTAAACCCGGGCCAGTTTGCGCTGGTCGTGCGCACGGTCGATGGGCAGGAATTTGCAACAGGCGACGCAGACACACCGTTCTCGATCCAGTCGATCTCAAAGCTCTTCAGCCTCGCTCTGGCCATGGAATGGGTGCCTGGTGAGCTTTGGGACAGAGTCGGGCGAGAGCCTTCGGGCATGCGCTTCAACTCGTTGATCCAGCTTGAGACGGAACAGGGCGTACCTCGCAATCCGTTCATCAACGCGGGTGCCATTGTCGTGACGGACGCTCTTCTGCACCGACGCCCACAGATTGCGAGCAGTTTCCGAAACCAGATGCGCTTGTTGTCGGGGTCCGAAAGCGCGCAGTTCGACCGCGAGGTACACAGCTCCGAAATGGCAACAGGCGATCTGAACCGAGCGATTGCTTATGTGCTGAAGGCAAACGGAAACCTGCGTGAAGACCCCATAGAAGTGACAAACACCTATTTCCACTTCTGCTCGCTCGCCATGTCAGCACGAGATTTGGCCCGGGCGAGCATGTTCTTGGCAGCCCCTCAACAGGGCTCAGCCGCCTGTCGGGAGGGGAATCATGCGCAACGGCTCAGAGCCATCATGCGGACATGTGGAATGTACGATCAGTCAGGCGAATTCGCTTATCGTGTAGGACTGCCAGCCAAATCAGGTGTCGGCGGCGGCATCTTGGTGGTTCAGCCCAAGGCATTTGCAGCGGTGGCCTGGTCCCCGCCTCTGGACACATTCGGAAACTCGCTGGCTGGTCAGGCTGCATTGGAGGCCCTCGCAGAGCATCTCTGCTGAGATCACATGGCAAAACAAACTCAGATCGTCTACCGACCACCCGACGTAACGGGGCCTCGCCCGGGGCTCGGTGCCGCCTTGCGTCCAACCCGCTGCAACGTGTCGGACAATTGTTTCATACGTTCGACCGCCTCGCGAATACCTAGGGCGTACTCACTGCCCAAACCATCTTCCTGAGTGGACAGGTGACGCTCGAGCAACCCGCCATAGTCAGAGATCGCATTGGCCGGCTGAGAAATCTCCTGAGACGTCGTTACCAGCACATCACGCATCGTCTCGACCGCCTGACTGAGGGCGCGTTCCGTCGACACCTGCTGGTCAATATTCAACAGACTGACCCGCATGTCATCGCCCAAACCATCTCTTGGTAGACAGCACATTTGAACCCAGACAACGTTGCCATCGGAGCGGATCATGCGAAGTTCGGCTACTGCCGCCTGGGCAGTGTCCGTGTTGGAGTGCAAAAGCTCCCGTCCGGTCGTGCGGTCGCGTGGATCCAACCGGTCGGTGATAAAGTCAGCCTCTTGCCAGTCACCCGGCGCAAATCCCAACAACTCGACAGCGGACCCTTGAACAGACTTTATCCGAAGGTCTTGTGGGGCCAGGCGCAGCCAGACCAATCCCTTCGCCGTACGCGTCTTGGGCAATCGTTCCGAACTGGTTGAGTCACCTGATCGAAGTGTCATGTAATACTGGTATCCATGCGTCAGACACCTCCCTTAATTGGGCGGACCGGCAGTGTCCCCGGACACCTTGTATTCAACCGAAGATTGCGTCCAAACTTTGTCGTAACAATGGTCGCATAACGATGTGCCGCTCTGGTAACGGTGCCGAATTCGCGCTATCGAAGCGTAACCCGTTTCAATTTAGGGAGACAACGCCATGCCCCATGACACACAACTGACCAACGCTCAGACGCGGGATATCGAAGCGCTCCTGCATCCTTACACGAATGCCGAGACCCATCGGAAGGTCGGGGCCCATCTGATCGACAGAGGCGAGGGCGTCTATGTCTATGACGATCAGGGCAAGCGCTTCATCGAAGGTATGGCGGGGCTCTGGTGTGCCGGGCTCGGTTTCGGCGACGCAGAACTTATTGATGCGGCCAAGGACCAGCTGGATCGTCTGCCCTATTACCATCTCTTTGGCGGACGCACGCACGAGCCGGCAATCGAGTTGGCAGAGAAGATAAAAGACATGTACCCCGTGCCTATGAGCCGGGTGTTCTATTGCTCGTCCGGATCCGAGGCTAACGACACGCAGGTCAAGCTGATCTGGTATGCGAACAATGCACGCGGCATGCCTGAGAAGAAGAAGATCATCGCGCGGCGCAAGGGATATCATGGGGTTACGCTGGTTGCGGCCTCGATGACGGGCCTTCCGACCAACCACGCCTCCTTCGATCTGCCGTTCGATTTCGTCAAACACACGACGACGCCGCACTACTGGCGCGAGGGCCGTGATGGCGAAACCGAAGAGGAATTCTCCAAGCGTTGCGCCACAGATCTGGAAGAGCTGATCATTGCCGAAGGACCAGATACCGTCGCAGCCTTCATCGCGGAGCCTGTCATGGGCGCAGGCGGCGTTATCCCGCCCCCCAAGGGTTATTTCGAAGCCATCGGTACGGTCTTGAAGAAGTATGACGTGTTCATGGTTGCGGACGAAGTGATCAACGGCTTCGGACGCACTGGCAACTGGTTCGGAACCGAAACCTACAACGTGCCTGCAACCTCTGTTTCGATGGCAAAGCAATTGACCGCCGCCTATGCGCCCCTGTCGGCCGTAGCGATAAACTCGGAAATGGCCGAGGCGATCGAGGCCGAATCGGCACGGCAACCTGTACTTGGCCACGGCTACACCTATGGCGGTCACCCGCTCGGGTGCGCGGTCGGATGCGCGACACTGGATATCTACAAGAAACGCGACATCCTTTCACATGTGCGAAAAGTGGCGCCCAGATTCGGGGAACATCTGAGACGGCTGGAAGGCCACCCGCTGGTCGGCGAGGCACGGATTTCCGGGCTGATGGGCGGTTTGGAGTTGTCCCCCGATCCCGAAACCGCCGCGATGTTCAGGACACCGGGCAAGGTCGGCCCTGCTTTGTCGAATGAGCTGCTGAAACATGGCGTGATCCTGCGTGCAATCGGTGACACGCTGGGTTTTTGCCCGCCGATGATCATCACAGAAGACGAGATCGACGCATTGTTCGAGCCGATGGAAAAGGCGCTGGACGCAACCATGCACTGGGCGAAAACCGAGGGTCACCTCGCATGAAATCAATGAGGCTGGCAGCCATCGCGGCTGCCTTCCTGTTGGCGGCATGTGCGCCGGTGCCCGAGGGAGCTCCATTCCCGCAGGGCGCCAAGCCGCATGGCCCTTATCTGGACCGCTCGTTCGAGGGATACATGGTCCGGGCAGCGTACGTTGACGATATAACGGTTGTTTCGGTTCAGGCCACGTCAGAAGCGCCGGAGCCGTCTTTGGAGCATTTCTCCAAAGCCCGCGCCATGCTCAAGAACGGCACTGCTATCGATCCCGATGCAGAGGGCGGGAATGTTGAGAAGGCTGCCGAGTTCGAGGCCACCGCGAAGTTGGCAGCTGGCACCCCGGGCTGGTGTCCCTATGAGACCCAGTTTGCCTATCTGGAACCCATTCCAACGCGGTTGGAATACAGGTTCGGGATCAGAGGCAGCTACCACGGCGAGATCGCGGCGTTCGTCTTTGCCGGGCAGTGTCGCTAGCGCGGACTCCAAGACGCCCGCAAAACTCACCCCAGATCCGCGCCTGTCTGGCATGCCTGTCTCCACTGCCTGTCTGTGCGTTTTGTAACAGCCGGTACAGCACGGAACGGCCAAAGAACGCACACTCACTCCACCTCAATTGGTTCAAAGGCTGGAGGAATTGATGAAAACAATATTGATCGGAGTCACGCTGTCGCTTGGCCTCGCAACGTCTGCGTTCGCCGGATCGGTGATCGTGAACGGAAAAGCACTGGATCGGCAGGAACGTTCAATGCTTGCCAAATATGCCTGCGGGCCTATCCCAGACGGTAATTACTGGCTGAACATGAACACAGGCGAGTGGGGCTATGCGGGCTCATCGCGCGTTCAGGGTCATATCAAGGACCGGTGCGGCAATCAGACCCGGCGCCAGTCACTTAGCGAGCGCGGGCTGCTGTGGCGCCCTGGCGAGTTGGTGATCGACTGACAAAAAGCGCGCCGATCTTGTATCAAGGCACGGTCGGCCGCATTTGCCTGCCGCGCGTTTTCGGATATGCGTGGCGACCATGTTGATCTACAAGATTCTCACCACCGAACAGTGGACTGACCTTGAGCGTCTCGGCGAGACCCGCGGCGCTCCAGTTGATATGGCCGATGGCTTCATCCATTTCTCCACGGCCGCGCAGATCGAGGAGACCGCCACGAAGCACTTCTCGGGGCAGTCAGGGCTTTGGCTTGCGGCATTTGACGCGGATGCAATGGGAGCCGCGTTGAAATGGGAGCCCTCCCGTGGCGGGGCGCTGTTCCCGCACCTCTATGCGCCATTGCGGAGCACAGATGTCCTTTGGATCCACGAGATGCCTCTTGGCCCGGATGGGCATCAGTTCCCGGACGAAGTAACGTGAGCGTGCTCGAGAGGCTTGGACTGCCATTGTTACGTCTGCTGGACCCCGAGAAGGCGCATGGGCTCGCACTGACCAGCCTCAGTGCTGGACTTGCGGGCGGGCCGGGCCCCGTGACATCCCACAGGCTGAAGACCAACCTTGCCGGTATCGACTTGGCCAATCCGGTTGGCGTCGCTGCCGGGTTTGACAAGAATGCCGAGGCGGTCGGCGCCACGCTGCGCACAGGCTTCGGGTTCTGCGAGATCGGAGCAGTCACTCCGCGTCCACAGGCAGGAAACCCGCGCCCACGCCTGTTCCGACTGTCTCACGACCGTGCAGCCATCAATCGCTTTGGTTTCAACAATCAAGGCATGGAAATCGTCGCCGCCCGTCATGCCGCCAACCGGCCCAAAGGTATCGTCGGCATCAATCTTGGCGCCAACAAGGACAGCGAGGACAAGGCCGCCGACTATGAGGCGGTGCTGACCCGGTTCCATGGCCTGGTCGATTTCGCGACGGTCAATGTCTCGTCCCCCAACACGGAACGTTTGCGGGATCTGCAAGGCCGGGCTGCATTGGACGCGGTGCTTGCACGCGTTCTGGAAGCTCGCGACAAACTTGGCCCCCTGCCAGTTTTCCTGAAGATCGCGCCCGACCTAAGCGCTGACGAGATCAATGACATTGCAGAGATCTGCCTTGCCCGCCGCGTCGACGCAATCGTCGCCACGAACACGACTCTGGCGCGGGACCGGCTGCGTGATCCCAATCGCACACAGGCAGGCGGCATGTCTGGCGCACCGCTGTTCCACCGCTCGACCGAAATCGTCCGAGACCTGTATCGCGCAACCAAGGGCGAGATTCCTCTGATTGGTGCAGGTGGTATTGCCAGTGCCGAGGATGCCTATGCCAAGATCCGCGCAGGCGCATCAGCGGTGCAGCTTTACACCGCACTGGTTTACGAAGGCATCTCGCTGGGTGCCCGCATCGCCCGAGGACTGGACCAGTTGCTGATCGAAGACGGGTTGGCACGCGTTTCAGACGCAGTCGGGACCGACGCCTGATGCTGTCTTTTGCGGGCAGCATACTGCTGATGCTCTCCACGCCCGGGCCGGGCGTACTGACAACCGCTGGCGTTGGCTCGGGCTTTGGCTGGGCAGCCGGTCTCCGGTTTCTGATTGGGCTGTTCATCGGGACGAATCTGGTGGCCATTCTGGTCGTGTCAGGCCTGACAGCACTCGTGCCGCCTTCTGTCGAGATCGCCCTGCTCGCTGCCAGTTGTATTTACTTCGCCTATCTCGCGCTGAAGATAGCGCTGGCCGGAGCCAAGGTCGGCTTCATGGCCGCTGACAGTGCGCCGAGCCTTTGGAACGGCATCACTCTGCAGTTCATCAACCCCAAGGCCTATGCGGTGAACACATTGCTGTTCACCGGTTGGCATTTCTGGGATGGCGGGACAACCGAGATCGTGGTCAAGTTCGTCATCATCAATGCTATCTGGATCCCGGTTCACCTGATCTGGCTTCGGGCCGGTGTCCGTGTTCGGCAGCTTGATCTGCCTGCGCGTACGCAGCGGATCATCAATATCTGCATGGCGGTCGCACTGATGGGCGTTGTGCTTATGGCAGCGCTCGCGACGCTCTGACGGCTTGGCAAAGCGGGCCGGGTTTGGCACTTTGCCGACGGGGGACGAGGGAGTGTCGGATGAAAGCGTTTTTGCGGGCCATGTTAGCCTTGTGCGTTTTGGCCGCCTGTGCGGCGCCGCCCCCGGCAAAGCGCGCTACAGAGCCATTGGTCGAGGATCCGCGTCTGAGCGCACTTGGCCCTTCAAAGGAAACGTCTGACCAAAGTTGCCAAGCAGAGGCGGATGCCTTGGATCGAGCTCTCTCTTCGGGCCGCAGGGACAGTGCACTGGAGGTTGCTTTCGACAATGTCGCCTCCTGCCGTCAAAATGCAGCCGAGGCACTGATCATGGCTTATCGCAGCGGTCGTATCGCCGGGGATAAGGCCGGTGCGACCCTGATCGGGATGCGCGGCGCGATGCGTCGCGATGTGGCGCGGTTGGAAGGCATGCTGTTCAATCAAAGCGACAGCGGCGCGCTGCGTTCGCGGATGATCGCCGCACGCAATCGGCAGGATGCACTGGTTTTGAGAGGCAGTTGACCCTGCGTCACGACTTCTCTCGCTTCTGAAACCCCGCTAGATAACGGGGATAAAGAAAACATGGGGAGGATCCGATGCCTTTTGATCGTATTATCTACTTTGGCGACAGCCTGACCGACAGCGGCGCCTTCTTCAATCTGTCCAGCCAACTGCTTGCCCTGCCACTGCCTTCGACGCTGTTTGGATATGCCGGGCAATTCTCGAATGGGGCTGTGTACGCAGACATTGCGCCGACGATTCTTGGAATTGGCTCAGATGAAAGCCTGAACTACGCCGTGGGCGGAGCCGAGGCTGTAGGCAGCTTCAACATGGGCGGCTTTCTCGCATCCTCGCCGCTGGCGCTTCCGAACCCGGACCCCGCGCTTCTGAACTTCGACAGCAACCTCGGCGGACAGGTCGCCCGGTTCCTCGAGGATCGGCCCGCTTTGGGAGATCTATCCAGTGCGGCAGCTTCGTTCTTCATCGGTCTGAACGATTTCAACGGACTGGCACGCGGACTGGATCCGGCAACTTTCGATCCGCTGGCGTTCGGCGCGCAAGCCCAGCAACTGGCGGCAGACATTATCACAGCGACCTTGGGCGCGGCGACGCAGGCTGCTTTGGCAGGCGTTGGCACGATCATCATCAACACCCTGCCAGTCGGCGGGTTCTTCCCCCTGACCCAGGCCGTGCCAGAGTTTGCCCAGCCACTTGCGAATGACCTGGTGCGCCAGTTCAACGATGCATTGATCGCCAGTTCGGCTGGCTTGCAGCAGCTAGGTGTCGAAGTGGTCATCGTCGATTTTGAAACGCTGGCCGATGAGATCATGGCCAATGGCACCAGCTACGGCTTCCTCAACACGACGGATGCTCTGCTAAGCGGGACAGGCGCCAATCCCGAGCTGATTGACCCAGACGGCGAAGGTCCTTTGCCGCCACAGCCCGGCTTTGAGGTAAACCCGGAGCTTGCCGCACTCGACCCGGACCAGTTCGCGTTTTACGACCTCTTGCATCCAACCACAGCGACACACGGGCTGTTCGGAGCATTCCAGGCGGCCACATTGGCAGGAGAGAACATCGGGTTTCTGGGCGATGGACGGAACTTTGACCGAGGCACCGCGGACGATGACCTGACATTTGGCCAGGGCGGCCGCGACTTCGTGTTTGGCGGTGCCGGGGACGATGCCCTCTTTGGCGGCAACGACCGAGACAATCTGCGCGGCGGTGCGGACAACAACATCGATACCTAGGGCCGCGCCAATGCCGTCGCCTTCTCCGGTGCAGGTTCAAAAGAAGTAACAGCCAAACACGGAGACGATCACC
>JBGCFK010000044.1:0-6649 GCA_045106875.1 Paracoccaceae bacterium
AATGTGCAGACAAGTTATCGGATGAAGGTTTTCTCGGTGGCGCCCTAATCAGAAGAAACCAGAGCCAAGACGGCCATGGGCAGCTTTTCGGAAACAGCGCAGGGGCCGGAGCTGAAGCTCAGCCGTACCGGCCTTCCGCACCCCCCCATTCAGGGCGGAACGCAGTAGTCACTCCAACCCCTTGCCCTCGTGATATTTCGCATAGCCCCGGTTCGCCGTGGGGCTGATGACCATCTGGTTCAGACAGACATGATCGGGCAGGGCGGCAACGAAGTGAACAGCTTCGCCCATGTCCTCGGGCTGGATCATCTTCGCACGAATGTCGGCAGGGATCGGCACCGGACGCTTGTCCATGATGTCGGTCGAAACCTCGCCCGGACAAATGGCCGTCGCGCGAATGCCGTTGGTGCCTTCCTCCATGTTGAGGCTCTCGGTGAGTGCGTTCACCGCATGCTTGGCGGCGGTATAAGCTGGCCCCGTCAGATAAGAGGGGCGCACACCAGCCCAGGACGATATGTTGATGATCTGGCCCTCCTTGCGCACCCGCATCGCGGGCAGAACGGCTTGCGTGCAATAGAAAAGCCCGTCCACATTGACCCGGTGTACCATCTCCCAATCGGTCTCCGAGACCTCAGGCCAATGCCGTTTGGGAACGTTGATGCCCGCATTGTTCACGAGGATATCCACCTCGCCATGCTGCCTTGCGATACGTGTCCCGACTTCGCGGACCGCCTTGTGGTCCATGACGTCCAGTGGTTCGATGGCGCAGCCCATCTCGTCAGCCATGGCTTCCAGTGGTTCCGGGCGGCGTCCCGAGATGACGATCTTGCAGCCCGCCTGCCAGAGCCTGCGTGCCGCAGCCGCTCCGATGCCCGTACCACCGCCGGTGATCCAGACCAGTTTTCCAGAAAGATCCCTCATCATTCACCCTTTCCTGACTGTCTTCTTGCGCGGGAACATCTTCAGCAAACTGCCCAGCCCACCCTGAAAGCGCTGGCGGGTGCTTTGACGCGCGTACTGCTCCGCCAACCACCGGAACTGTACGGTTTCAGGTTGGGGATCAGCTTCGCCGAGCTTGTATTGCGGCGGCGGTGTGATGTTCCAATAGCTGCAAAGCCGCATGGCGAAAGGCAGTTCAGGCTCGCGGACGAGAAAGCCGGTGCGAAACTCGTCCAGCGTCTTGCAGAGGGTAAACATCTCTTCAATCGTTCCAAAGACGTGGACCTCGCGGTCCAGCCAGTCGCCATGTTCAGCAAGCCAGGCCTCAACTCCGGCTGCATCCGTTGGCGCCTCGAAGTGATATCCATGCCGGGCCGCACCTTCGGCCTGATGCTTCTTGTCAGATGTGGCGAGCGCTTCGAGCTTTGTTTGAATTTCCGCCCATTCGGGTGCCATCTCATGCTCCCTTGTCATGCAACTGAAAGCTTTTGCCCTCGGCCACCAGCCGTTCAATCAGGGGGGCAGGGGTCCAGACATCGCCGTAATCCGCCGCGTGGAAGCTCTTGATCTTCTCCAACACGGTCGGCAGCCCCATCAGATCCGCCCAGAACATCGGCCCGCCGCGATAGACCGGGAACGCGTAACCGCAGATATAGGTCACATCGATATCCGAGGCGCGCATTGCGATGCCTTCGTCAAGGATCTTCGCGCCTTCGTTCACCAGCGCCAGCATGGTCCGCTCGACGATCTCATCCTGGCTGATCTCGCGGCGCTGGTTATGCAGCCGTTTGCCTTCTTCCTCGATAATCTGCGTGACTTCGGCATTGGGAACGGGCGTGCGCGAGCCTTCGACGTAGTCATAATATCCGCCGCCGGTCTTTTGCCCGAACCGTCCCATCTCACAGATGCGGTCGGCGATGGGATTGGTCTCGCCCTTCTCCTTTCGGATGCGCCACGAGACGTCCAGCCCGGCCAGATCCGACATGGCGAACGGACCCATGGCCATCCCGAAATCATAGAGCGCCTTGTCGACATCCTCGGGCTGGCAGCCTTCGTAGAGCAGCGCAAAGGCCTGATTGAAATAGGCGTGCAGCATCCGGTTGCCGATGAAGCCGTCACAGACGCGGGCCATGACGGGCACCTTGCCGATGGTCTTGGCAAGTTTCATGCAGGTCGCGATCACCTCGGCGCTGGTCTTTTCGCCCCGAACCTCCTCTAACAGCCGCATCACATTGGCAGGACTAAAGAAATGGAGTCCGATGATGTCCTCAGGCCGCTTAGTCGTGGCCGCAATCTCGTCCACATCGAGGGTCGAGGTATTGGTCGCGAGGATTGCACCGGGTTTGCATGCAGCGTCGAGTTTGGCGAAGATCTCCTTCTTCAGATCCATGTTCTCGAACACGGCTTCGATGACGATATCCACGTCAGATACGGCAGCGTCAAAGTCCAGCGAGCCGAACAGGCAGGCCATCCGCGCCGCGACCTGATCGTCGGTCAGGCGGCCCTTCTTTGCCGTGTTCTCATAATTGCGTCGAATGATGCCAAGGCCGCGGTCCAGAGCCTCCTGGTTCTGCTCGACCAGCGTGACAGGGATGCCCGCGTTGGCGAAGTTCATGGCAATGCCGCCGCCCATGGTCCCCGCGCCGAGGATGGCCGCAGATCTGATGTCGCGCAGAGGCGTATCCTTCGGCACATCCGGGATCTTGGCCGCTGTGCGCTCGGCGAAGAAGTAGTGGCGTTGTGCGGCGGACTGGTCCGAGGCAAAAAGCTCGGTGATCAGCTCGCGCTCTCGCGCCATCCCTGCATCGAAATCCATTGTCGTCGCCGCCTCGATGGACGTGAGGCAATGCTGCGGCGCGAGAAAGCCCCGTTTCTTCTTGGCCCAGAACGCGCGGGCTTTGGCGAAGACATCGGGATCAACACCCGTGACCTTCTCGTTCCGGTCGCGAACTTTCACCAATTCTGCATTGCCCGCCACAACCTTGCGGGCATAGGCAATGGTCTCGGCCCGCAGATCTCCTTCCACGACCGCGTCCACAACGCCCAGAACAGCCGCTTCGGAGGCACCGATCATCTCGCCCGTCAGGATCATGTCGATGGCTTTCTCGACGCCAACCAGCCTTGGCAGACGTTGCGTGCCGCCTGCACCCGGCAGGATGCCGAGCTTCACCTCGGGCAGACCGACGCGGGCCGTGGGTACTGCGACCCGGTAGTGGCATGCCAGCGCGGTCTCAAGCCCGCCTCCCAGTGCCGTGCCGTGAATGCCTGCGACCAGAGGTTTCGGGCAGTTCTCCATCTCATCGTGCACAGCCCGCAAATGTGGATCCCTCGGAGGCTTGCCAAACTCGGTGATATCAGCGCCAGCTATGAATGTGCGACCATCGCAAACCAGCGCGACGGCACGGATGGCATCGTCCGCAACAGCTTTGGCAATACTCTCGGCAATGCCCACACGCACTGCGTGACTGAGGGCGTTCACTGGCGGTGAGGCCACCGTGACAATGGCGATTTCGTCCTCGGTTTCGTAGCGTACGACGTCGCTCATGGCGGATCCTCCCGTTGAAATTTGACGTTACTTTCGGGTGATACAGAACAGGTTGCAAGCTGCCCGAGATCACGCACGCGATGCCCCGCAACGAGACGTCGCTGAATCGCCCTGATCGATGGTCGCAATCGGCGGCCTTTCCAACCAGCCGCGCATGGATAATTCAACAGGCTCGCCAACACGCCAACAACTTGGAACGCACTATTTCTTGGCAATATTGCCTCGCAGACCGACCCGACCAAATGCACCGCTGTGTCGGAGAACGCTTCAGCAATTGTCGGGGATGCATTTGGCAGCTCCAGAGACCCGCTGCACCGTCACACCGTTTCTGATACGGAAACCGACACCGATGGTTTTTTAGGATGCTGATGGGAACCTGTTTCTGGCGGCAGAGTTTGCATCGAATACAGATACTACTGCGATGGGGGCTGCGCCTGTCAGGTCGCTGACACTCGCCTTTATCAATATTGATAACTCAAGTTCGACACAAAACCGATTGGCAACGAACCTTGTCTGCCTGGCTGGTGGGGCGCGAACAGCAACGCCGGTTGGCGAGCAATGGATCGAGGATCTTGTCGTTGGTGACCTCGTGACAACGCAGGCTGGTCGAACGACACCTGTGCAATCACAGAGCCCTCCTCGAGCAGCCCCTATGCGGCAGCGCGCCTGCGGATAAGGTATTTCTGTTCGCCTTCCATCACCAGAGCGCCGCCCTGATTGTGCACAGTCACAGCAACTGTCATGACACCCGTCGTGTTCTGACGCTTCAGATCCGAGATCACGACTGACGGGTAGAGCGTGTCGCCGCAATAGACACCCTTCAGGAACCGGCTGGACTGCTCGATGAAACCGATCAGGCTTGGCCCCATCACCTGCGGCAGCACGCCTGCACCGATGCAACACTGGATCAGCACCTGATAGCCATGCGCCAGCATATCCCGGTGGCCCTGCGCCTGGCAGTAGTGCCGGTCATAGTGGATCGGGTGGTTGTCGCCCGAAGCAAGCTGGAACGCTGAGAAAAGCGCTTCGGTCATGGTGCGCGAGGGCAGGTAGAACCGCTCGCCAACCTCGAAATCGTCAAAGTAGCGGGGCTCGGAGAACTGGTAGCTCAACGGATCGAAGGCTTCTGTCATTTGAACGTCCTCGCGTAGTGACCAGTTTCGATTTCTTCTTTGGCGCAAGGGCCGGAGGGTGACCAGCCCAGCTCCGCGCGTGCCCGATTGGCTCGCACCCGGCTGTTGGATCCCATGGTGTTGATTGCAGGGCCTTCGCCCCATTCCGCTGCGGCCTCTTCTGGCGTCATCGCCTCGGGCGCCCTGTTCACACCCATCTGGTGGCAAATCGCAGCACAAAGCTCGGCCATCGAGGCCTCTCCGCCCTCGGCCCAGTAAAGCGAGCCTGCGGGTGCACCTTCCAGCACACGCAGATAAAGGTCCACAAGATCGCCAATGTGTACATTGGACCATCGATTCTCACCGGGACCAAGGTGACGCGCAACACCGTGGCGGTGTGCAGTCTGGATCAACCATGGCACCTGCATGGATTCGCGGCCTCCAAGCATCCCGCGGCCATAAATCAGTGAGGGGGCGATGATGATCGGGTGAACCCCAAAGGCGATGGATGCGAGAACCTTGTCATTCAGCGCGACGCGGGCGGCACGGCCCGGTGATGGCTCGAACCACGTTTGTTCGTCATAGATGGTCTCCCGCAACTCACCCATGGCCTGGGTACCGACGATTGAAGACCCTGACGTGTGGATCAACCGCTTGCCAGTACCCGCGAGCGCCTCGATAAGCGCATTGACCGCCCCATGGTGATCCGAGTCGGCGCAGTTGATCACGGCATCGGCGTCACGGGCAGCAGCCGACAGAAGCTCGGCATCGTCCAGAGATCCTTGCACCGAGCGAATGCCAGCTGCGTTCAGCAGCCCTGCGCCCGCTTCCGAGCGCGTCAGGCCATGCACTTCATACCCGGCCTCGACCAACGTCACAGCGACCGAGCCGCCGATGAAACCGGTCGCACCTGTCAGGAAAATTCGCATGCTCAATCCTTGCTGAATTCGGCCAGAATACGGTCGGTGTCGGCTCCTTGCGCGGGAGCAGGGCTGCCGAACGCGACCCGACCCGGTGTCCGCGGCGCAGGTGATGTTATGCCATCGGCCACGGTGACCTCGGGCGCGCCTTGTGTCGCCTGCACCTGCGGCTCCGCCAGCCAATCGCCAAAGTTCTGGATCGGACTGGCAAGGACGTTATGCGCCTCGAAGACCGGCATCCATTCTGCGGTGGTGCGTGTCCGGGTCTGCTGGTTCATCAACTCGACCAGCACTGCGAGGTTCTCCAAACGATCCGGGAATGTCAGGAAACGGCGGTCTTCGGCCCATTCAGGCTGGCCCAAAGCGCGCGAGATATCGCCGAACTGGCTATCCCTCACCAGCGTTATCGCGATCCAGCCATCCTTGGTCTGATAGCTTCCGGCCGGGGGATTCGGTGTTGCGGGCGTATGTCCGAAATGGGCGAACTCCATGACCTTGGGCCCCATCACGGCTGCTGCTGCCTGCAAAAGGCTGACATCCACATGCCGTGCCGGGCCACCCGCCATTAACGCCATCGACGTTTGCTGGAACGCATAAAGCCCCGTAATCGCGTCAATAATAGTCGTTTCGATCTTGTGCGGGATGCCGTCGAGGCCATGATTGATGGACATCATGCCAGAATAGGCCTGCGCCACCGTGTCAGTCATCGGATCGTGGCCACGCGGGCCCTCCTGACCAAAACCCGAAACCGAGGTGTAGACGACTTTTGGCGCGATGGCCCGAATGTGCTCGAACCCAAGCCCCAGCCGATCCATCACACCCGGCCTGCCGCTTTCAATCACGACATCCGCCTGTGCCGCGATACGCAGCGCAGTGGCAACGGCCTCGGGCGTCTTCAGGTCAAGAACCACGCTCTCCTTGCCAAGATTGTAGTAGAGGAAGTTGACCGATTGCCCACTCGGCCCACCGCCGATCTTTCGGATCCAGTCCCCCGCGGGTGGTTCGATCTTGATCACGCGCGCGCCGTGTTCGGCCATGAGCCTGCCGCAATAAGGCCCGGCAATGCCCTGACTGATGTCCAGGACCAGACGGCCCGCGAATGGCTGAGCAGCTTGCATCATCACTCCCTTGAC
>JBGCFK010000440.1:0-8547 GCA_045106875.1 Paracoccaceae bacterium
CATGGCGGGCAGCCCGATTATCTGGTGCTCTGCCACGAACCAACCCGCACCCATATGCGCGGCCTTCCGCATTTCGCCCTGCCGTCGCTTGACGATCTGCAGCCTTTGGCGTTGCAGCTGGCTCAGGTTGCGAACCCGGATTGCAAGGTCATTGGCTGCGCCATCAACACGGCTGCTTTGTCTGAAGACGCAGCCGATGAATACCTCGCCAAGACCGAAGCCCATATGGGGATGCCCTGCGTCGACCCTTTCCGCCATGGCGCAGGGCGGCTTGTGGATGCACTGGGCTAGGCTATGAAACTCTCGGTTCGCGAAGACGTGTTCCCCATCGCAGGTGGATTTACAATCAGCCGGGGTACCCGCACGGAAAGCCGGGTGGTCACGGTCGAACTGGAACAGGGTGGCGTCAGGGGCTGGGCCGAGTGCTATCCCTATGCGCGCTATGATGAGACCGTTGAAAGCGTGATTGCCCAGATTGAGAGCGCGGCTGGCGCGCTGTCCGATGGACTGGACCGTGCCGCCTTGCAAGACGCCATGGCGCCGGGCGCGGCGCGCAACGGGCTTGATTGTGCGATGTGGGATCTGGAAGCAAAGACTGCCGGGGTCCGCGTCTGGGAACTTGCGGGCCTGCCGGAACCGCAACCCATCATCACCGCCTTCACCTTGTCGCTGGAAGATCCGGAGGTGATGCGGACGAAAGCGGCTGCCAATGCGCACCGTCCTCTGCTGAAGATCAAACTTGGCGGTGCAGGGGACATTGATCGGTTGCGTGCGGTGCGCGAGGGCGCGCCAGATGCGCGCATCATCGTGGATGCGAACGAGGGCTGGGACGCAGCGACCTATGCCCGGATTGCACCTCTGGTGCTGGAGCTTGGCGTCACGATGGTCGAACAACCGCTGCCCGCCGAATCGGATGAGGCGCTGGCCGGGATGGACCGCCCTCTACCAGTGTGCGCGGACGAATCCTGTCACGACCGGGCTTCGCTGGTGGGAATTGCAGGCAAGTACGACATGATCAACATCAAGCTCGACAAGACGGGTGGGCTGACGGAAGCGCTGGCGCTGAAAGCTGCGGCCGAGGCGCAAGGCCTTCAGGTCATGGTGGGCTGCATGATTGGCTCGTCTCTGGGAATGGCGCCTGGGGTGCTGGTTGCGCAGGGTGCGGCGATCACGGATCTCGACGGGCCTTTGCTGCTGGCGGAAGATCGCGCGCATGGGTTGACTTACGACACGGCCGGGGTGCATCCGCCCGCGGCAAACCTCTGGGGGTAGCGATGAGCAGGACTGTCTACGTTAACGGCGACTACGTGGCGGAAGAAGACGCGAAGATCAGCGTGTTCGATCGGGCGTTCCTGATGGCCGATGGGGTCTATGAGGTAACGGCGGTCCTGGACGGAAAGCTCTGCGAGTATGCCGGTCATATGACACGGTTGAAGCGCTCGCTGGATGCGTTGGAAATGCGGTCTCCGGTTACGGAAGACGAATTGCTGGAGATCCACCGTGAACTTGTTCGGCGCAACGATGTGCAGGAAGGCGGCGTTTACCTGCAGATTACGCGCGGGGAAGGGGATCGGGATTTTGTCTGGCCGAAGGACGCCGAGCCGGGGATCGTCCTGTTCACGCAGGCACGACCTGTGTCGGAGACGCCTGCTGCGCGCAGCGGGATCAAGGTCATTGCCGCAGAGGATCAGCGGTGGGGCCGGCGGGACATCAAGACTGTCCAGCTGCTTTATCCTTCGTGGGCAAAGATGATGGCCAAGGGGCGCGGTAAGGACGATGCTTGGTTGGTAGAGGACGGTTTTGTGACTGAGGGGTCATCGAACAACGCTTACATCGTGACGAAGCAGGGCACGATCGTGACGCGTCAGCTGTCGAACGATATTTTGCACGGTATCACACGTTCCTCGGTTCTGCGCGTTGCGAAGGAAGCGCAGATGAAGATCGAGGAGCGACCGTTCACTATTGCGGAAGCTCAGGACGCGGCAGAGGCCTTCATCACGTCGGCGTCTACTTTCGTGTGCCCTGTGGTCGAGATTGAGGATGAAACCGTTGCCGAGGGCGCACCCGGTCCGGTGACCCAGCGCTTGCGCGAGATTTATATGGAAGAGGCGCGCGCGAACGCCATCTAGGCACCCTGCCGGGTTCGGTTGACCAGAAAGACACCTGCCGCTGCCATGGCCATGCCGAGTATCTCGACGGGCCCCATACGCTCGCCGAACAGGAACCAGGCGATGACCGCTGTTGCGGGTGGCACCAGGAAAAAGAGGCTGCCGACTTGGGACGCCGCGCCACGTTTGATCAGGATGTAAAGTATCGTGATTGCGCCCAGTGACAGCACCACGATCAGCCAGACCAGGGCGAAAATGAACTCAGGCTCCCAGGCGATCTGACCTGTCTCGGTGAACGCGGCTACGAGCGCGCAACACGCAGACGCGGATGCGAATTGTACAGCGTTGCCCGCAAGCATGGGCGTGTTCTCGCTTGCACGCTTCTGCCATATCGCACCTATGGCGATGCCAAGCAGGCCAAACAGGCAGATGAGCGCTCCATCAAGATCGCCCAAGCCTGCGCCGAGTTTTCGGGCGACGACGAGCACGACACCTGCGACGCCCAGAGCCATGCCAGTCCACTGCATTGGGTTCAGCCGCTCTCCAAGGATCACGAGAGCGAGTATGGCCATGAGCACCGGTTGCAATCCGACAATCAAGGCGGAGACGCCAGCCTCTGTCCCCCATGAGATCGCGACAAAGACGCCCCCAAGGTAGAGAAAATGTACAAGCGCACCGATCAACACCTGTTCCCGCATCTGGGCCCAAGTCAGGCGGCGGGTGTTCCGCAGTATCACCCATGCCCAGATCAGCACGGCAACCATACCGAAACGCAGTGCGAGGAACGTCATCGGCTCGGCGTATGGTAAACCAAGCTTGGCACCGATGAAGCCAGTGCTCCAAAGCACCACGAAGACAGGTGCGACGAGGTTTTGCGGAGACATGGATGAAGTTCGCCCGGGCTTGCGACAGTATGACATGCCCATTACAAGCCCCGGTAACCGAGTTCAAACTAAATGCAGGGCGGGCAGTCAATGCAGGAGACGCCAAATGAGTGAAGAGCTGGATGAGATTGGTGCGGACAACTCGCTCCTGATTGTCGATGATGATGCTCCGTTCCGGACCCGGTTGGCACGTGCCATGGAGAAGCGTGGCTTCGAAGTGCTGATGGCCGAGTCCGTGGCGGAGGGACTGGCGTCCTGTCGAACTGCGCCCACGGCCTATGCTGTTGTGGATCTGCGCCTTGAAGACGGCAATGGTCTGGACGTGGTCGAGGCGTTGCGGGCAGCGCGACCGGACAGCCGTATCATTGTCCTCACGGGGTATGGTGCGATTGCGACGGCTGTTGCTGTCGTGAAGATCGGCGCGATCGATTATTTGTCCAAACCAGCGGATGCGAATGACGTCGAGAAGGCACTGCTGACGCCGCGCGGTGAGAAGCCTCCCCCGCCGGAGAATCCCATGTCAGCAGACCGCGTTCGGTGGGAGCATATCCAGCGGGTGTTCGAGCTCTGCGATCGAAATGTGTCGGAAACCGCTCGGCGGCTGAACATGCACCGTCGGACATTGCAGCGGATTCTCGCGAAGCGCAGCCCTCGTTAGGCCACGCCGCGGGTCAACCTTGCGCCTGAGTTGATCTTGTTCCCCCGCGGTGCTGCGTTGTCGCGAACGTATCAGCGTTGATAGGCACGATCAGGTTTTGCTGAGTTCCTGGCCTCGGTCGCGCGCTGCTTCTACGGTGCGGCGTAGCAGATGGTTCAGAGCGTCCTGACCCATTAGTACTGACAGCCCTGCAGCGGTTGTCCCGCCCGGACTTGTGACCTGTTCCCGCAACGTCCCTGGCGCAGTGTCGGTTTCGGCTGCCAACTTTCCGGCACCCATCACAGTCTGGCGCGCCATTTTTAATGCCAGCTCAGCTGGCAAACCAACGGAGACACCCGCGTCCGCTAGACACTCGATAACATGAAACACGTATGCTGGGCCCGATCCCGAGACCGCCGTGATCGCGTCCATCAGAGCCTCGTCTTCGATCCAGGCTACTTCCCCCGAACTTTCGAGTAGTTCGGTCGTGTGCGCTCGAGCCTCTGTGCGCGTGTGGTTGTTGGCGCAGCAAACCAACATGCCGGCACCGATGGCAGCGGGCGTATTCGGCATACAGCGGATGATCGGGGTTGGGCCGGGGAGCAGTGCGGCCAGCGTGCCAATCGTAGTGCCCGCGGCTACGGAGACGAAAGAAGCTGGTCCGCCAGCGTAGCGTACGTAGTCTGGCACCACCTGGGCCATGGCCTGCGGCTTGACCGCGAGGAAGACCAGTTCTGGTTCAAGGTTGCTCGGTAGATCTTGCGCACTGGCGACGGCTAAGGCGCCCAAATCTGAAGCGCGTGAGCGTAGGGATTCATTCGGTTCCACAATATGCGCGTCGAGGTCCGGCTCTGCGCCCAGCCACCCCTTCAGCATTGCGTAACCCATATTCCCACAGCCAATCAGCAGAACCGATCTTGACACGTGCCTATCCTCCCGTTTGCGACATAAGTTGCGCATTCGGTATGCGGGAAAGTGAGCAGGCGCAAAGATTTTCGGGTGATCGGTGCTGCATCAACTGTTCATAGATGTCTGGGTATCGGCCTTTGTTTCAGGCCGATTGTCGTTCCTTCCCAAAGTCTCTCGCATAATTGAGCTGCGCGAGATCCGTGTTGGGCTGATCGCGATCAGAGCCGGCAGCATACTTTTCCAGCATCATTTCGGAGATGAGCCTGTCGAAAGCAAACTGTAGCACCTCTGCCTTGGTCTTAAGCCGGACAACGGAAGACTCCAGGCCGGAGTCACGCTTGTCGGTCTCGCCATCAAGGGACGCGCGCAGATAGCTGTTGAGATTCACCAAAGGCAGATACAGGTGTGACAGCATCTCGTCGAACAGTCGCCCGACTTGCACTTGATTGGCGGAGACGCCTTCTGGCGCATCACCAAGCACGTTCAACCCGCTTTCAGGGGTCTCAATCCTTCGAAACAATGACATCGCATTGCCCACGCCGCGTTTGAGGCGCACGATAAATTGTCGCATGCCGTCGTCCAATGTGTGGACCAGCAAAGTGTAACCTCGAATCGCGAGGCCACGGAACCGCATTGTAAAATCCGGTACGTTGATCACCTGCTTAGGCTGCGTCGCAGATCCGCATATCTTGCGAATCAGGTCTGCTATTTCGTTGTGAAAAACCTGTTCGATCCGGTCGGTCGTAGCTGTCGATACGCGCACACGCATGGCGGGCGTAAACATATCTACGGATCGCAGGCTCAGTTCTTTCTGTGGGGTCTCATGGATCGTGACCACGATTTGATCATTCTGATCCTTCACATCGACCTCTACCAACTTATCAGGCATCTTCTTCCTCTGCTCGGCTAGTTCTTACCTGGGCCAACAATCTATTGTTGTGCTAAAGAAAGTGTAAATTCGCAGCGAACGCAATTCAGTGTTGCGGCTAATTCAACCCGACCAGAATGGCCCTTAACTATTTTTTAACGGCAGTGAATGCATTGTTAATAGACGGAGGAGTTGTGACCGCGCCGCGTGAAGCTCGTTGCCGTGAAATCTGAGTTTTGATCGAGGCGTTTTTGCGTCTCATTGGCACGGAGCCAGCCAGGCACCTCGTGGCAAGAAAACAGAGGAGAGTTCCTTGGGGGACGGGAAGACAAAACCATTCTGGGTTGGCATTGGTGCTTCAGCAGGCGGGCTGGAGGCCTTGCGCGAGGTTGTCCGCAATCTGGAACCGACAATCGGCGCCATCTATGTCGTCCTGCAACACATGTCACCTCAACACAAAAGCCTGCTTACTGAATTGATTGGCCGGGAAACCTCGCTGGATGTGGTCGAAATCACCGACGGTATCGCACCGCAACCAAATACGATCTACATAAGCCCTCCAAACCATGATGTTGTCATTTCATCTGGGCGACTGCGTCTCCAGGATCCAAGCCAGGAACCCGCGGCCGCGAAACCATCAGTTGACCGCTTCTTCCAGTCACTTGCCGAGACCATGGGCGTTCGGGCCATTGGAATAATCTTGTCGGGAACAGGGTCGGATGGCTCGCAGGGCGTGCGTGCTGTGCGCGCGGCTGGCGGAATCACAATCGCTCAAACCGAAACGAGCGCCAAATACAACGGTATGCCTTTGTCAGCTGTGGACACTGGTTGTGTCGATCTGGTGCTCTCCGCCGAGGAGATCGGCACAAGTTTCCACGAAATTGTGAGTCTGCCTCGCGATCTGGAGCACATCGCAGCAGCCGAGCCTTTGGACGCGCTCTCAAGCCTGTTCCAGATTGTGCTCGACCGCACAGGCGTGGATTTTCGGGAGTACAAGCCATCGACCGTGCGGCGCAGGATCGAGCGACGCATGACGGCGCTGGGGGTTAATAGTCTGGACGCTTATGTCGCACGGGTACGCGAAGAACCCGAGGAGCCAAAGCTCCTGTTCCGGGACATGATGATATCCGTGACCTCGTTCTTTCGGGACATCTCGGAATTCGACAAGCTGAAGGCGCATCTGGAACCACTGGTCGAGGAACGCGCCGATTCGGGCATGCGGCTCTGGGTCGCCGGCTGTGCATCGGGCGAAGAGGCCTACACATTGCTGATCATGGTTGCCGAAGCGCTTGGCGGGCTGGCGGAACTGGACAAGAAGAGCATTCAGGTTTTTGCCACTGATATTGATGTGGACGCGCTGGGAACAGCGCGCCGAGGTCTCTATCCGAAGTCTATAAAGGAAAATGTGCCTGAAGAGCTGCTTGGCCGCTACTTCACGGAGACCGATGATTCGTATCAGGTGAGCCAGGTTCTGCGTGAGCGCATTGTCTTCACGCCGCACAATCTCTGTCAGGATCCTCCTTTCTCGAATATCGACATCGTGACCTGTCGGAATCTGCTTATCTACTTCAGCCATGCCCTGCAGTCGAAAGTGTTCAGTCGTCTGCACTATGCGTTGAAACCTTCTGGGCTGGTGTTCCTGGGAAAATCCGAATCGATCAGTGGCTCGGAAACCCTGTTTAAGCAGGCAGGCGAAACCGGTCAGGTGTTTCGCCGGCGCACCCATGTGGACCCGATGAGCATTGTGCGCTCGCAGGACCTGGGAACGCGGCGGAGATCGCAGTCACGGACGCAGCAGCGCGGTGGCGATCGGGTGGATGCAGACCCGTTTGGCAGCATGTTTCATGCTCTGGTCCGAACCATCGGGCCGAACGGATTGCTCATAACCTCGGATATGCACATTCACCGGGTGTACGGAAATGTTGACCGGTTCCTGTCGTTGTCCGAGGGGCAATTGCGCGGGGCCACGGTCAACATGCTGCGTGAAGATCTGCGCCACGAATTGCGCACTCTGATATCGCTTGGATTACGCAATCGGACCACCCGCAAAGGGATGGAGCGCAGGCCGGACGATGAAAGCGGCATGCGTCTGCAATTGCAGGTCCATCCGATCGGCGGTGTCAATGACACGGATGACATGGCTCTGGTGGTGTTTCGAGAGTGGGAAGAAGAGCAATCCCTCCCAATCACGGTGTCTGCGAGCGAAGATGGCGCGGCCGTTGATCACCGTATCTCGGAAATGGAGCAGGAGCTCAAGAGCACGCGCGAGTCGCTTCAGCACACTGTGGAGGAACTGGAGACTGCAAACGAGGAGCTCCAGTCGCTTAACGAAGAACTCCAGTCTGCGAATGAGGAACTGCAATCCACCAATGAAGAACTCGAAACGACCAACGAAGAGCTTCAGTCGACGAATGAAGAGCTGATTACGGTTAACGAGGAATTGCAGATCAACAGCTATGAGATGGTGTCGATCAATCAGGAACTGGACAGCGTGTTGTCGAACATTGCAGCGCCGGTTCTGGTTGTTGATGCCCGGTTGCACATTGTGCAGTGCTCGCAATCGGCGCGACAGATGTTCAAGATTGCTGCCGGTGTTGCGAAGCCACATCTCAGCCAGCTTTCATTGCCGGGCAACTTCCCGCCGCTGACCACTTTGATGGCGGAAGTGATTCAGACAGGTACCAAGTCGGCACAGGAAATCGACATCGATGGCTTCCGTGGCAGCGTCGTGGCTGCGCCATATTTCAACGCGAAAGGCGAACTGATCGGAGCCACGGCAATTGTACAGGATGTCTCTGACCCCCGTAGCATCATGCTGGAGGGTCTGTTCAATCATCTGCCGCTGATGATTTGGCAACAGGACCCCGATGGCAATATCCTCGACGTCAACGCCGCCGCTGCCCGCTTTATGGGCGTAGACCAGGCCGATGCTCGCGGAATGCGTCTCGATGAGGTCACGGACCGTTTGCACGAAGCGTCAGACGACGTGCTGACCTTGGAAGCTGACAGTGACGACAACGGTCATCTGAACGGGTTCATACAGAGATATCACGTTGCGGGTGCCGATCAGTCTGGCTCGGGCACCACGTTTGTTGTGGCGGCGGATACGACCTCGGATGATACTGATGAAGCAGCCAATGG
>JBGCFK010000441.1:0-27164 GCA_045106875.1 Paracoccaceae bacterium
AAACCGGTCGGGCGCGCTGGTCAGCAATCGTAGCGCCATGGCTTCGATTGTATCATCGCATGTGACATCGGCGAGGAGCGCATCTGGGAAAGCCTCGATCTGAGGCGCGTACAGCCATGGGCTGCACATGTGACCTGGCACCAGGATCAACGGCTCAGACAAGTCTGCCCCAAAGGTCGTAGTCACCGGCTTCGTCGACTTCAGCGGTCACCATGTCTCCGGGCTTCAACTGCTCGAACCCGGCGTCGATGAAGAGGTTGCCATCGATCTCGGGCGCGTCCGCAGTTGTCCGGCAAGTGGCGCCATCCTCGTCGACCTCATCCACGATGGCCCGTTGCACCGTGCCCACCTTGGCGCGCAGTTTCGCCGCTGAAATCTGCTGCGTGCAGGCCATGAACCATTCCCAACGCTCCTGCTTGATGTCCGGGTCTACATGGTCCGGCAGATCATTGGCTGTGGCACCGCGCACGTCCTCGTACTGGAAACAACCCACGCGGTCCAATTGTGCCTTGTCGAGCCAGTCAATCAGATATTCGTAGTCGTCCTGCGTCTCGCCCGGGAAACCAACGATGAATGTCGAACGCACGGTGATCTCAGGACAGATGTCGCGCCAGCGTGCCAGACGCTCGAGCACCTTCGCGTCATTGGCAGGCCGCTTCATGTTCTTCAATACAGCTGGCGCGGCATGTTGGAACGGGATGTCCAGATAGGGCGTCACCAGCCCCTCTGCCATCAGAGGGATCAACCGGTCCACATGCGGGTATGGGTAGACATAGTGCAGGCGCACCCATGCACCGAGCTTACCCAATTCCCGCGCGAGCCATTCAATGTTGGCTTCCGGGTCGTCTTTCAGATCCACGCCATAGGCAGAAGTGTCCTGGCTGATCACCAGCAGTTCGCGCACCCCGGCTGCAACCAGCTTTTCGGCTTCGCGCAGGATGGCGCGGGGCGGGCGAGAGGCCAGCTTTCCACGCATCTGGGGGATGATGCAGAAGCGGCAGGAATGGTTGCATCCCTCCGAAATCTTCAAATAAGCATAGTGGCGCGGGGTCAGCCGAACGCCTGTGGCTGGGATCAGGTCGATCTTGTGGTCTGGCGCGGGCGGCACGGCAGCGTGAACGGCATCCAGCACTTGTTCATACTGATGGGGTCCGGTGACGGCCAATACGTTGGGGTGGGCCTCGCGGATAGCTTCTTCTTCAACGCCCAGGCAGCCAGTTACAATGACGCGCCCGTTCTCGTGCAGGGCTTCGCCAATGGCTTCGAGGCTCTCTGCCTTGGCCGTATCAAGGAAGCCGCAGGTGTTCACGATGACCGCCTCGGCACCGGAATAATCCGGCGAGATCGCATAGCCCTCGGCGCGCAGGCGGGTCAGAATGCGTTCGCTGTCCACGAGTGCTTTGGGGCAGCCAAGCGAGACCATGCCGATGCGTGGCCCACCGGATGCTTCCGGTACGGCGCCGCCAGCCAAGTCTGGTCGCAGGTCTGGTGGGTTCGTGCTCATCAGCGTGCCCTAGCTGATCGCGCCGACCGGAACAACCATTGCGCAATAATTCCGCCCTGCGCAGACCACGCGGGTGCGTGGCATGCTCAGTCGTCAAGTGCCCGCCACCACCCCCACCCCCACCGCCGCCGATCGCTGCGCGACTCGGGGCGATGCGGGTGAGCGCGGTCAGTCTAAATGTTTCACGTATTCAGTCAGCGCATCCTCGAGGGTGCGGCTTTTGTCCAAAGTCTCACGGGTTTCTTCGGCAAAAGGTGTCTTGGCCAGCAGGGCGAAGACCTCTGCCGCGCCCGTGTGGAAGCCGTCAGGAACACCTGCTTCGGCAAAGGTCGCGGCAATCTCCTCCATCTCGGGCACCCAGCGGGCGCTGTCGGCCGGCAGGAACGGTACCCGGTTCCGCATTGCGTCGAGATTGCCCTTTTGCGAATAGGAAAGCTCCTCCAGAAGCGGGTCCAGCACACCCTGACGCGCGGCTGTCAGCAGGAGCGCCGTCTGGAGTGTCCACACGCCTTTCGTTCCCGCCGCATAGACCATCTTCAGCGCCGAAGCCCTTCCGATTTCGTCCGAGATCTTCACGACCTTCAGCACATCGCAGTCCAGTGCCTCCAGCGCCGAGCAATCCGGCCCGGAAACATAAAACCGTGTGGGCGGCGACTTGATCGGATTCAGCCCGATGATGCCCGCGTCGATGATGGTCGTGTTCGGCAATTGCGCAGCGACCTCGGCCATGGTCATGGGTGAGATGGCGTTGCAATCGGCATAGGCAGGTTTCGCACCAGTCCTGGCCATGGCATCCGCCACATCGCGGGCCTGTCCGACTGCGCGGTCGGGCGGGACGATCGAGAGGATGAGTTCCGCTTCTTCGACCAATGCGTCCAGCGATCCACAATCCCGGATCCCTGCGCGTTCTGCAAGCATACGTGTGTGTGCCGAGCGGCCATCAAGGGCGCCAATCACCTCGTGCCCACGCGCGCCAAGCGCCTGCCCGACCCCATGACCCATGTCTCCCGGCATCAGGATAGCAACGCGCATCAGTTTTCTCCCGGCAGTTTCAGCCCTGTGTTCCGGGCGTAGACTTTCGCGACTGCAGAATCGTCCTCACGCCCCAGTCCCTGACCGGCGGCAGCTACGAATTGCTGAAGTGCTGCTGCAGTCACGGGCGCCGAGAACTGTGCGCCCTTGGCGATATCCAGCACGATCCCCAGATCCTTCAACCAGATGTTCACAGCCGAATGGGGTGTGTAGTCGCCGGCCACAATGTGTGGTGCGCGATTCTCCAGCATCCAAGACGTCCCGGCGCATTGCGAGATTACCTCGACAAACTTTTCCGGCGTCACGCCCTGGGTCATCCCGAAGGTCAAAGCTTCGGCCATGGTGGCGATATGCACGCCTGCCAGCAACTGGTTCACAGCTTTCATGGCAGAGCCTGCGCCGATTTCGCCAAGCTCGAAAACGGTTTCCGCCATGGCATCCAGTGCCGGGCGTGCAGCGGCGAAGTCTGAGGCTGACCCACCTGCCATCACCGACAGTTTGCCCTGAGCGGCCTTGACCGACCCTCCTGAAATGGGCGCATCCAGATAGTGTACTCCCCGTTCGCCGCAGCGCGCTGCCATATCACGCGCGAAGTCTGGCGGGACGGTTGCGCAGGCAATGACGCAGGCGCCAGGTTTCATGCCGGGCACCACGCCATTGTCGCCAAAGAGGACGCTTTCGGTCTGGGCGGCGTTCAGAACCACGACCACAACAGTATCGAGCTTGCCTGCATCGACCGGGTCTGCCTGCCCGCCCTCCGATTGGAAGCGACTCACAGCGTCCGGGTTGATATCCATTCCCCAGGTTGCATGACCCGCACGCAACACGGACTGAGCGATCCCGTAGCCCATGGACCCCAGCCCGAAGACGGCGATATTCTGTGTCATTGTCAGGTCCTCAATAGCCGATGGCCGAGCCGTCCTTGCGTGGGTCCGAGCCGCCCGTACGAATGCCGGTCTCTGGATCAATCCAGATAGCCTGACTGCCGCCCACGGGTTTCTTCGGCTTGACGATCTTGTGGCCCTTGGCCGCCAGTTCCGCACGGATGGAGGCGGGGACCGTGTCCTCGATCTCGACCTCGCCCGAGAATGGATCCGCCATGAAACGGGGCGCGTCCTGAGCTTCCTGAATGTCCATTCCATAGTCGAACATGCGGGTCAGGAACTGCATATGGCCCATGGCCTGATACTGTCCGCCCATCACGCCGTAGCTCATGCGGCAACCGGCATCATCCGAGACCATAGCCGGGATAATGGTGTGCAGGGGGCGCTTGCCGGGCTCGATCCGGTTCGGGGAGGCTGGATCCAGGCTGAACCCCTGCGCCCGGTTCGTGAACACCACGCCTGATTCCGGAGCGACAAGGCCCGCGCCCCAGCCTTCGAACAGCGTGTTGATGAACGAGCAGGCGTTGCCCTCGGCGTCGACCACGGTGATGTAAACAGTATCATTGTGCCGGACCAGATCGGTTGCAGGCATCGGATCGTGCGCCTTGGCGGGGTCGATCAGAGCGCGCAGCTTGTCGGCGTATCCGGCACTCAACAATGTTTCGACGTCGATATCCGCATAGTCCGGGTCAGCCACATATACGTTCCGTGCGGTGTAGGCGAGGCGGCAGGCCTCGATCTCGGCATGGATACGGGCGGTGGTGATGGGGGTCGCGCCCGTCTCAACCTTGGCCATGATGTTCAGCATCAACAGCGCGATCACGCCCTGGCCATTGGGTGGGCATTGCCAGACCCGGTGACCGCGAAATTCGGCCGAGATGGGAGTAACATAGTCTCCCTTGGAATTGGCAAAGTCTTCCATGGTATGCAGACCGCCGAGGCCGCGGAGATAGTCGACCATGTCCTTGGCGATCTCGCCGGTATAGAACGCCTCGCGTCCACCGTCGGCAACGGCTTGCATGGTCCGCGCCAGTTCAGGCTGGCGGTGCATGTCACCCACCTTGGGCGCAGCGCCGTCCTTCAGGAATATCCTGGCCATGTTCGGCTCGGCTGCCATCAGCGGTACGGCGGATGCCCAATCTGCAGACACCCGCGATGACACTGGAAAGCCGTTGGCTGCATAGTCGATTGCAGGTGCGAGCACGTCTTTGAGTGGCAACCGCCCGTGATCAGCGCTGAGCTGACACCATGCGTCGGCGGCACCCGGAACAACGCACGAATGCGGGGTTTGGCGTGGAAGCTCGGACAGCCCTTGCGAGGCATAGTATTCGCAGGTCGCGCCAGTGGGCGCTTTGCCTGAACCGTTGAATGCGACAGGAGCGGCGGCGCCTTTGGGCCAGTACAAACAGAAGTTGTCGCCGCCAATGCCGGTCGAGCCGGGTTCGACGACGCATTGCACGGCGCACGCGGCGATGGCCGCATCCATGGCATTTCCTCCCTGACGCAGCATGTCGATCGCGGTGTTGGTCGAGAGCGTATGGCTGGTGGCCGCCATGGCTTTCATCCCGTGGGCGGGCGAACGGCCCGGCAGTTCCAGATCTCTCATTGGTCATCCTCGTGTCGGGTGCCTTGCCGGTTGCAGGCAGGGTCGGTGTCGCTATAGTCCCTGACTGGGAATAGGGCTCGGAAGAACCCGCATCTAGCATTGACGCGCCACACGGCGCAATTCATCAGGGAGATGAACATGAAGAAACTTGTTGCAACTGCTGCTATTGGGTTGGCCGCGCTGGGTATGAGTGCGCCGGCACAAGCCGCGACCGAACTTGCCTGCGATACCGCTCAGCTAATCGTGCCATGGAAGGCTGGCGGCGGAACGCACGTGATCTTCTCGCTGTTCGAGAAGACGATTGCCGAGATGGATATCGAGCCCAAGATCCAGGTTGTGACCGTTGGTGGTCAAGGCGGCAACAAGGGCGCCAAGCAGGCAGCCAAGGCCAAGCCGGATGGTTGCACGCTGTTCGCGATCCACCAGTCGGCCATCACCAGCTTCCTGAACGGTCGTATCGACTTTCAGTATGACGGCTTCGAGACGGTCTCGAACCTGACCATGACGCCGGATATCATCGGCGCGGGCAAGGACGTGCCCTACAAGAACTTCGAGGAGTTCGCGGCTTATGCCAAGGCGAACCCGGGCAAGATCAAGGCCGGTACAACATTCGGCTCGACCTCGCACTTCATCTGGCTGCTGCTGGCGAAAGAAATGGGCGTTGAGTTCTCATATGTCCCCTATGACGGCACGGCCGAGCGGATGACAGCATTGCTGTCGGGTGCCATCGATATGGGCGCTCTGAACGTGGCCTCGGGGTCCAAGCACCTTGAATCGGGAGCTTTGCAGGGCTTTGCCATTGCAGCACCTGCCCGCGCCAAGCAGCTGCCTGATATGCCAACCCTGCAGGAACTGGGCGTGGATATGACATTTGCTCTGGAACGCGGGATTGTGGCGCCGAAAGGTACGCCCAAGGAGATCGTTGACCTGTGGGCCGGCGTGTTTAAGGCAGCTGCAGAGAATCCAGAGCTGATTGCAGCGCTTGACGCCAAGGGCACCGAGCTTCGCTATCAGGGACCCGAGGACTTCCGGGCCTGGGCCGATGAAATCTATGCCGCATACGAGGCCGTGGCCATCGAGATCGGCATGTACAAGAAGTAAGAGCCAGCGGCCCGGCATCCGTGCCGGGCCCTTCTCGTTCGAGTTTAGCCTCCATGTTCACGTCAAAGGCGCGTTTTGCGTTGGTCGGTTTGGCCTTGTTCGCTGCCGCGTGCGCGGAGCCGGACAGGACGCAGATCGACAACCCGCTTACCGATGAGCAGCGGGCCCTCTATTTCATCGAAACGGTCGACACGACCCTTTCTCGGGACGCCAAGATCTTCTGGGAATCCGCCCATGCGGGTTTGACGAAAGACGCTGGTCTCGATCCCGATGACCCGTTGGCAGTCGCGCGCTATGCTGACAGCGCAGAAGGCAAGGCCGCGCTCCGGGCAAAGGTTGAGGACGGCCTACGTAATGTCTTGGCGCCCAGGTTGATGGATGCGCTTGGGACGGGGACGAAACCCGCCTTCCTTGCCGTGCAACTTGAAGGGCTGAACATCGTTCCACCTGGACAGCAGATCCTTGTGGGTGTTGGGCTACATGGCATAGTAGGCGCCGTGCAAATCTACGACGGCGAAACCGGCGAGAAACTCAGCTGGGCGCAGGTTCTGGCTGTCGGCATCTTAGCGCAACCTGGCATTGCGGGGGTTGCAGCCGAACAGCAAAGCGGACCCGCTTACACAAGGTTGCTAGCCGGTTTTGCGCCTCAAGTGAAAGGTTGGGTGGCCGCAACGCATCCGATCACACTGATAGGCGACAGAGTGAAGACACCCGTCCCTGACCTGCCCGGACCGAAAGGCTTTTAGACGTATGGCCCTGAACCGAGATACCATCGTCGCCACCTGTCTGCTGCTGATCTGCGGTGGCCTGATGTATTCCAGCCTCGATATTCGCGAGCCGGACTATGGTCAGCTTTCGCCTGCCGCATGGCCGCGTGTGATCGTTGGCGTCATGGCGTTTCTCAGCCTGATCTATCTGGTGCAGTCGCTGCGTCAGGGGCCGGATGTGCCGGACCCGGAAGCGCCGAAGGACGTGACTGCGTTCCTTGCCTACTGGCGTAACGTGATCTGGTGCTTTGTGCTGTTCGCCCTGTATCTCCTTGTCATACCCTATCTTGGCATGCTGGTGGGCGGCGTTCTGTTCGTGTTCCTGCTGCTGACTGCGCTGGGTGGCGCGAGGCCTGTCCTGTTGCACGGCGCGATTGCGCTGATTTCAGTTGGTGGAATGTGGGCATTGTTTACTTTCGCGCTGCGGGTGATCCTGCCGCGCGGCGAATGGACAGGTTTCTGAGATGCCGGAGGCCATAAACCTTACCGCCAAACTCGCAGAATTCTCGGATCACTGGGCGCCCAAGATCGTCAGCCGCTATAACGGCAACGATGTCATGGTGGTGAAGTTCCAGGGCGAGTTCCCATGGCATTCTCACGCGGACACGGACGATTTCTTCCTTGTAATCGACGGCCATGTGCGGATCGACACCGAGGATGGCCCGGTTCAGCTGGCACCGGGAGAACTTTGTGTTGTGCCCAAAGGTCTCAAACATCGCCCCGTCGCCGAACACGAAGCCAAAGTACTTCTGATCGAGCCCTCCGGCACTCCCAACACTGGTGATCCGGCCACTGCGGCAAAGAAAGTCGAGATATGATCTGGGACAACCTGCTTGCCGCATTTGCCGAAGTTTCCAATGGCTGGACGATCTTGTTCATGTTTGTTGGCGTGGGCGTTGGCCTGCTGGCAGGCTCGATCCCCGGGTTCACCATCGCCATGGCTGTTGTCCTGACACTGCCGTTCACTTTCTCGATGCCACCATCGCAGGGGCTGGCGACCATGATATCGGTGCTGGTCGGAGGGCTCTCGGGTGGATTGATGTCCGGGATTCTGACCGGGATACCCGGTACACCCTCTTCGGTCGCGACCACGTTTGACGGTTTCCCGATGGCCCGCAACGGCGAACCGGGCTTTGCGCTCGGCCTCGGCGTCTGGTCAAGTTTTACCGGCGGGATGATCTCGGCGGTTATGCTGGTGCTGTTCGCGCCGCAGCTGGCCCGTGTCGGGCTTGAATTCCAGCCATGGGACTTCTTCATGCTGGTTATCTTTGCGCTCACAGTGACGGCCTCACTGGCAGGAGCAAACCTGATCAAGGGGTTGATCGCTGGCGCATTGGGTCTGTTGGTGCGTACCGTGGGCGAGGACGAGGCCGTGGGAGTCGGGCGTTTCGACTTTGGATCTGACTACCTGCTATCCGGTTTCGACTTCATCGCGGTGCTGATCGGCCTGTTTGCGTTCTCACAGCTTCTGTCAGACGTGCGCGACCCGGCCAAGGCCAAGACCGCGCTGACCGACCGGGGCCATGTCAAGATACGGATCGAGCATCGGCGCGCCATTGCCGAATTGTGGCGTCGCAAGGTTGTTGTCATCCGCTCGGCCCTGATTGGCATGTTCACGGGCATCCTGCCGGGCGCGGGCGGCTCGATTGCCAACATCCTTGCCTATGATCAGGCCAAGAAGGCGTCAAAGGAGCCCGAGACCTTCGGCACCGGAAACCCTGACGGCATCATTGCGCCCGAGACCTCGAACAATGCAGTCGAGGGCGGCGCGCTGACGCCGCTCATCTCGCTTGGGATCCCCGGAGATGTCACCGCAGCGATCATGCTGGGCGCGCTCCTGATCCACGACATCGTGCCGGGCCCGACCTTCATTCAGGAAGAACCGGTTCTGGTCTACTCGATCTTCATCGCTTTCTTCGCAGCCAACTTCATCATGCTGGGCATGCAATCGGGCATGCTGCGGGTCTTTGTGCTGGTTACCAAGATCCGTATGTACATGCTGGCTTCGGTCATTCTGGGACTGGCAACCATCGGAGTGTTCTCGCTGAACAACTC
Organism: Paracoccaceae bacterium; assembly: GCA_045106875.1. Classification (GTDB taxonomy): domain Bacteria; phylum Pseudomonadota; class Alphaproteobacteria; order Rhodobacterales; family Rhodobacteraceae; genus Thermohalobaculum. The sequence goes on from JBGCFK010000441.1 coordinate 8,950, forward strand.
GGCGGATGATCTCTACACGCTGTTCTGGTTCGGCGTGCTTGGCTTCATCATGCGCCAGTTCGGGTTTCCGCTGGCACCGATGATCCTGGGTGTGGTCCTTGGCAACATCGCTGAACTGAACCTCGCGCGCGCGCTGGCCATCGACACGGATCTGACGCTGTTCGTAACCCGGCCGTGGGCAATGTTCTTCGCCATTATCGCCGTGTTCTCGGCAGCGTTCCCCTGGTATCAGACGCAGCGCGCGAAGGGTGCGGGATGGGCGCAGTACTACGCGCCTGCGATGCTGCTTTCCGTAGCGCTGCCCTTGTCGCTGATGGAAGGAGCATTCCGCCCAGTGCTTGCTGCGATCTGTGTCGCGCTTGCGCTCTATCTGGGGTACCGTGCATTGACCGCGCGGCCGGCGTAGATGAAACGCATTGGTCTTCATGAATGAAACTGTGCGGACAGGCGGCTGCATGTGCGGTGCCTTATGCTACCGGACCACTGGCGGGCCTGCCTGTATAATCCATACTGACATTCGAGACCGAGATCGCAGAATACGGCCAGCTTTGCGCCATCTGTATCAGCAGCTCCGATGCGCCCGAAAGCCTGACGCCCACACACCATTGGTTCTATCCCGTCCGTTCTCCGTGGTTTGACATTTTGGCTGATCTGCCCCGCCATGGACGTCTTGCGGGCGAGGATTGTCCGGTGAGGCACGGCCCTGCCGATCTGTGAGCAGTATCTGCCATCTGATGACATGGCTCCACAGGCTTGACCCGGGGCATGAACCTCGGCTCATAGAGGCGCAGGGCCGTTGGCCCGGTCAGTCTTGTGAAAGAACCTTATGATCGATCCCTTCACTGGCGCTCTTGTGGTCTCGGCCTTCCTGCTTGGCGGCATGGTCAAGGGGGCGCTGGGCCTTGGCCTGCCTGTGGTTGTGCTGGCCATGCTGGCGCTGATCATGCCCCTGAAGGAGGCTATGGCGATCTTCCTGATCCCCGGCTTTGCGTCGAACCTCTGGCAGGCCACGTCGGGACCATGGATGCGGCCGCTGCTGGGACGCATGTGGTCGTTCCTGCTGGCTGCGATTGTCGGGATTGTCATTGGCGTCAGCATCATGGCGGGCACGCGATCCGAGATCATGGCGATCGTACTGGGTGTGCTGCTCTGCATCTATTCCGCCTGGGCGTTGCTCGCGCCGCGCCCGCCCGAGCCTGGTCGGCACGAGGCATGGATGTCGCCCGTTGCAGGCATCACCGGCGGCGCGTTCTTCGGCATGGCGGGGCTCTTCATTGTGCCAGGGCTGCTGTATCTGGAGGCGTTGCGCATCCCTCGGGATCAGTTCGTGCAGGCGCTGGGCATCACGTTTCTGACGATCACCTCGACCCTGGCCGTCTCGATGACAGGGTTCAATCTGGTGACATGGGAGCTGGCGACGTTGTCCGCCTTTGGCCTCATTCCGGTGTTTCTTGGCATCTGGATTGGGCGAAAGATGCGGGGGTTCATCTCCGAGGAGTTCTACAGACGACTGTTTTTCATCGCGTTGTTCATCACGGGGATCTACATGATGGCCCGCGTCTGGGTGCAAGGTGCTGCATGAAGGAGATTTCCATGAAGGTTGCAATCTGTGGACTGGGAGCCGTGGGGCTGCGTGTGGCGCGGGCTCTGGATGAGGGCGAGATCCCCGGCATGACGTTGGCTGCCGTGGCGGCGTCCTCGCCTGAAAGTGCAACGGCCAAGGTAGCGGGGCTGAAGGCCGTGCCGCTGGCCTGCGCTGCTGAGGAACTTGCCAAACACGCCGACATCATTGTCGAGGGTGCGCCCAAGCCGGTCTTTCTGCCGCTGGCGAAATCGGTGATCGAAGCCGGCAAGGTCTTCATGCCGTTGTCCTGTGCGCAGCTTCTGGAAAATATGGAACTGGTAGACCGGGCTGCTGAAACTGGTGCGCGGATCATTGTGCCGACAGGTGCTATCATCGGGCTGGACACGATACGGGCCATGGCGGTGGGTGAGATCCATGAGGTTACGCTTGAGACGCGCAAGCCGCCCCGAGGGCTGGAGGGTGCGCCACATCTGGTGAAGAACGACATCCCGGTTGACGGACTTACTGAGGCGAAAATGGTCTTCAAGGGAACCGCCCGTCAGGCCGCCATAGGGTTCCCCGCGAATGTGAACGTGGCTGCGGCTTTGGCACTGGCAGGCGTCGGGCCTGACAAGACAATGGTCGAGGTCTGGGCTGATCCGGGCGTTGACCGCAATCATCAATCAGTGCGTGTACGCTCGGATAGCGGCGAGGCCGAGATGCAGATCCGGAACATTCCATCCGAGGAGAACCCGCGAACAGGCAAGATCACGGCTCTGTCGACGATTGCATGTTTGCAAAGACTGACCGCGCCGCTTGTGGCTGGTACCTGACCACGCAGGGAGTCACCTGTTTGCGTGAAGCGGTGTCGTTGCGCGCGTGATAGCAGGCTATTTTCGTTTGGATCCCGAGCGCCGCGCTTCGTGGACTTTTCGAAGTTCCGCCACCTCCTCGCGGGTTCGGGCGCGGGACGCCTCGTGCAAGGCGTTGCCGACAAAATCCATATGCGCCTCAATGGCCCGGCGTGCCGCATCAGGATCGCGCTCACAGATCCCGTCGCGGATCGCGCGGTGCTGTTCCAGCAATTTCGCCCGATAGCTGGGTCCCGCATAGACTGCACGGCGGTTGTACCAGACGCCGCGCACCAGCAGGTCATAGAGAGAGCGCATCATGTGCAGCATGACCACATTATGGGCTGCCTCGACGATGGCCATGTGGAATTCGGCATCGATGGCGGCCTCATTGTCTGGATTGCGCTTGGAATGCGCGGCTTCCATGCGCTTGAAGATCCCATCGATAACAGCTCGATCGGCGTCAGTGCCCCGTTCGGCGGCATATACGGCGGCCATGCCTTCCAGATCGCGACGAAATGCAAGATAGTCAAAGAGAGCGGTGTCATGGCTGGCGAACAGCTCGATCAGAGGGGGTGAAAACGCCGAGCCGAGAATGTCAGCGATGAAGTGCCCGCCGCCAGGGCGCGTCGCCACCAGACCCCGGGCCGCCAGATCGTCCAGTGCCTCACGCAGGGTTGGGCGCGATACATCGAACTTCTCAGCGAGTTCCCGTTCTGCTGGCAATCGGTCACCGGGGCGCAGTACGCCCTGAAGGATCAGTTCTTCGATCTGGCCGGTGATGGCCGTGGCAATTCGGTCGGAGCTGATCTTGCGAAACGGCATGTTGCGTCCTCTTTCGTGGCGGACCCTAGTGACAGGACGGCGGGGGTGCAACTGGGTGCCGCGCGCTCCCTTTGATGGCTTGCATTGCTTGGCATGCATTTTGCCATGCCCACCCACCCCGCGCGCGGCCCCCTGTCGGGAACGTCGTGCTCAGGCGCCAAGCTCTGGCAGGAATTCGGCCAGCAACTCGGCTTCGTCTGCCAGCACAAGATCCTCCGCAGAGCCGCCGCGCAGCGGGATGCGCCCCGCTTCCAGCATCAACGGTGCAGCCAGCGGAGTAATTCGGTCCGCCCGTACATGGTCAATCCGTGTCGCGACCCGGCCCAACATCTCGGCGATGCGGCCAAAATCGACCAACCCGCGCAGGGCCTCCTGCCGTGTGATGTCCAACATCAGATGCTCTGGATCAAAGCGCCGGAGCGTATCGTAAAGAATATCCGACGAGAAGCTTTGCTGCCGTCCTGTCTTGCGCTTGCCCGGCAAGTTGCGCTCGATCAACCCTGCGACTACCGCCACATTGCGAAAGGTCCGCTTCATGACGGTGTTGCCGGCCAGCCAATCCTCGAAACTTTGCGTCAGGCCCTCGGCAGCCAGAAGTGGGCGGTGGTCTTCGACTTCCTTCAGTCCCCACAGCATCAGCGCATAGTCATTGGTCACAAAGCCTTGCGGCGCCAGACCTGCCTCCTCCATCCGCTGCGAGATCAGGAGCCCGAGTGTCTGGTTCGCGTTCTTGCCCGCAAAGGCGTAGATTGCGGTGTGGAAGCGGTCGCCCACGGGGAATGTCTCGACCATCAGCCGATCTGGTTTAGGCATCATGGCGAACCGGTCCTGCAGATCGAGCCAGTCGCGCACCGGGGTCGGCAACTCGCACCAACGGTCCCGGTCATTCAGCCAACCAACGACCCGGGCTGACAACTGTGTGGACATCGCAAGCTTGGTGCCAGAGAACACAGCGATCTTTGGCTCGCGCCCGGGCGCTGGCTCGACCTGCAACACCATTTCTTTGGTCTGGTTGTACTTCACCACCTGACCGCCGATCAGGAAGCTGTCGCCGGGGGTCAGCGTGGCGGCAAACATCTCTTCCACCTCGCCCAGCATCGGCCCGCCGCGGCCCCGCCCCATGCGCACCTTCATGTATTCCGGCTCGACGATTGTGCCTACGTTCATGCGCAGGTTGCGGGCCGTGCGTGGATCGCGCAGGCCCCAGGCCCCGTTCGGGCGTTCCATCAACCGATGCCATTGTGGGTAGGCGCGCAGTGCATATCCCCCCGTCGCGCAAAAGGTCAGGCATTTGTCGAAAGCCGGGCGGTCAAGTTCTGCGTACGCGCCTGCACAAAGGATCTCGGCATACAACTGGTTGGCGTCAAAGTCGCCGGCACAGGCGACCAGCAAGATGTGCTGGCAGAGCACGTCCAGCCCACCTTCAGGCATCGGTTCACCATCCAGGTCGCGAGCGCGCACGGCATCCAGCGCGGCATGGCATTCCAGCACCTCGAACCGGTTCGCAGGCACGATCAGCGCGCGAGAGGGGGCGTCATAGGTGTGGTTTGCACGTCCGATCCGTTGCACCAGCCGCTTCACGTTCTTCGGTGCCCCGACCTGAATGACCAGATCCACATTGCCCCAGTCAAGACCCAGATCCAACGAGCCGGTTGCCACGACCGCGCGAAGCGTTCCTGCCGCCATAGCGGCCTCGACCTTCTGGCGCTGGGGCCGGGCGAGGGAGCCGTGGTGGAGCGCGATGGGCAAATCTTCGGTATTTGCCTCCCACAGTGCCCGGAAGAAAAGCTCGGCCTGCGCGCGGGTGTTGATAAAGACGATGGTCGTGCGATTGCGCTTGATCTCGGCCATCACATCGGGCGCGGCATGGCGACCACCCATCCCGGCCCAGGGCGGTTCGGCCGTGGTCTGCAGAATGCCGATTTTCGGGTCAGGTCCTGGATCCGCGTGGTGAATGGTGCAGCGACCGGGGGCAAGCCAGTCGGCAATCGCCTGCGGTTGATCGACGGTTGCAGATAGCGCAACAAGGCGGTGATCGGGGGCGACCGTGCCAAGCCGCGCAAGGCAGAGCGAAAGTTGATCGCCGCGCTTCTGACCTGCCAGTGCATGGACCTCGTCCACCACGACACGGGCGAGATTGCGGAACAGGCCTGCGCCTTCGGGTTGCGACAGAAGCAGCGCAAGGCTCTCGGGTGTGGTCAGCAGGATATCCGGTGGATCAGTGCGCTGGCGGCGCTTGATGGCGGCGGAGGTGTCGCCTGTGCGGTCCTCGATCCGGATGTTCAGGCCCATCTCTTCGACCGGAATCTGAAGGTTCCGGCGAATATCGGTCGCAAGTGCCTTGAGCGGCGAGACATAGAGCGTGTGCAGCCCTCCCGTTCCGCGTGCCGAGAGATCGACCAGCGAGGGCAGGAACCCGGCCAGTGTCTTGCCCGCTCCGGTAGGCGCGATGAGCAGAAGGCGTGGATCGGTGGCCTCCAAGAGCGCACGCTGATGGGGATGGAGTGACCACCCGCGCGCGGCAAACCACTCGGCAAAGGGAGAGGGGAGTTTCATGGGGAGGAGAATAGAGCGCGGACCCGCGCTCGGGTAGGTTTCAGTCAAACTCTCCAGTAGCTGGATTGTTTCACGTGAAACATTTACCTAAAAATTAAGGCACTGAGCCTCTGTTAACATTCCGGTTACACATGCAATCCCGGTGAACATGTCGAGCATCAGCCCGCCGACGATCCCGTGGTACTGGACGACCCAGCCGAACACCATGATTGGCAGCATGATCGCCACGGTCATGGTGAGGCACAGCGCACGAAGCGCCCAGCGGCCCTTGGGATCGTCGCCCTTGCCGCCCTCGGTCAGGCCATCGACGATGAAGGCGCGCAGGCCTGGCCACATCTCGACCACCGTGGCAAACAACGCGATGCCAAGGTGCAGCACTGTTGGCAACAGGGTGGTGAGGAAGGTTAAATACAGCCACCAGTAGTCGCCGGGATGGGCACGGATATCCGTCAGCAGATTGCCCAGATCGAGGAGCGGTGTCCCGTCCGGCCAATGGGTCAAGGCGGCAATGCCCATCATGGCAGTGACAAGCAGGGTGAAGATCAGCGCGCCACCGATGAAATCCTTGAGCCCTGCAAGCCATGGCGAGCCCGCGAGTCCCTGCCGCAAATAGTATCGCGTGAGACCCGTCGAGGCGAAATCAGCCAGCGCATTCAGCAGTGGCAGGATTCCGATGAACAGGATGATCGAGGAATCATCTTCGATCCTGTCCACGCGTGGCACGCCAAAGGTGACGGCAATCAGGATCGCGGTCAGCCCGAATATCGCCCAGGCGAGCAGAAACGGCATGGGCTTTCCCGTGCGTCTACCAAGCCACATGACTGCGCCTGCGACTGCGAATGCGACTGCGAATGCGACTGCGACTGCGAATGCGCCTGCGCCTGCGAATGCGCCTGCGAATGCGACTGCGACTGCGCCTGCGAATGCGACTGCGACTGCGCCTGCGACTGCGCCTGCGAATGCGACTGCGCCTGCGACTGCGAATGCGCCTGCGAATGCGACTGCGACTGCGCCTGCATCTTCTGGCAGAACCCTTGGCAGAACCGAAATTAAAATCCCGATGGCGGGAATAAACAATGCTGGCCGCCATCGGGATTTTGAATCATCTAATCCCAAAAACATAAGGAGTCCTGAAGCCAATATGAGACCAAGCGCCCCATAGCGTGGCATCCAGTCAGGCTCCGCGGGAAGGACAGGAAAACTGCCGATGCGCCCAGCCTCCCCGCCATATACCCAGATCCCGAACAGGCTGAGCATCGGATAGGCGAGGGCCATCACCAGCAGCAGGCCCAGCAGGTTGTGGGACCACGCGGCACGGGCTTCGGTGGGCTGCCAGCCGTCCGCGGCGATCTCTGGCGTCAGTCTCGCATCAATCCAGTCGAGGATGCCGCCCATGATGCTGCGATAGCGGTGGTTGTGGTAGAGATAGTCGATCCAGCGTTCCCGTGCGAGGTCTGACTTCCAGAGGTCCCACCAAGTCGCAAGGCAGAACGCGTAAATCGTGCTTGCCACTACAATCTGCCAGGGCAAGTCCTCGAGTATGAGGTTTAAAATGTCCAAGCCGTGTCCCCGTCCCGCAATGGAACAGATTCTTGGTCAGCCGAGGATGTTGCGTCAAGTCTCCGGCGGGAGTTCCCCGACAATCGTCAGTTCCGCGATCCCCGGCTGGCCGCCCCTACCCATCCGCACCGAATAGCGCGTCTCGCGTTCGCCCTTCACGATCACCGTGTTCCCGTCCGGGATGATGTTGCCCTGCCCTACAAGGTACGCTGTCGTGTTGATCAGGATACGCATCGGTTCCTTGTTGTCGGTGGCCTCGAACGGGGGCATCTGAAGTTCGAACCCAAGGAACTCGGCGGCGCCCCGGCTGCGGATCGCAAGGATATTCTGGTTCGACAGCTTCTTCTTGAACACCTGCCAACCAACCCAGACATCCACTGGCCAACGCCCGCGCGAGATGTTGGTGGTGGCGCGGATTACTGCCTGCGGGCTGCTGAAGACGCCTCCCGAGGTCCAGAAGACGCCCGAGGCCGGCATCGCCTCGCACAAGGCCGCTGCCAGCCGGGTCATTGCAATCGCCTGCGCCCGGACAAGACCCTGTGCCGTCTCTTTCTCTGCCGCGGCCATCACAAGATACCCGCGATGGTCCGCCAGTGCGGCATCCGCATCCAGCCAGAAGATCGAGTTCTTCGCGGCGCGATCATATTCCTCAGCCGGGATCTGGCCTTTGAAGATGGCGCAAACAATCTCGTGTCCGTCCACCGCGCAACGTACGGCCTGATCGGAATCATACGCCTCCGTCGGTGTGATCGTAAGTGAGGATTTCGGCGCAATCACGCCAAAAGCACGCCGCAGAGGCCCCTCCAGCAGGTCCACGGCTTCATCCAGCAGAACAAGACTTGTGAAACCAAGCGGGTCCATAGTGTGTTTCCGACATTCCTGTCGTTCGGGGGCGAGCGGATCTGGGTCCGGTCGGTTATCTGTATGCCAAGGGGAGCTAACATGCAGTTGCTGGAATCGGCAAGCCGCACAACCAATGCGCGTGTGCAGCTGGAAGGCCCGACCCTGGTCGCGTTGATCGGGTGTTACGGGCTCTGGATCACAGGATTGTGGATCTACGGCCAGATTGGCCCATGGGCGTTGCCCGTTCTGGCCATCGCCACTGCGTTTCATTCCTCGCTGCAGCACGAGATACTGCATGGTCACCCAACGCGTTCTGCCAGTGTAAACGAGGCACTGATCTTTCCGGCACTTGGTCTGTTCATTCCCTACCGTCGGTTCCGTGATCTGCATCTGCGTCATCACAACGATGAACGGCTGACCGATCCCTATGACGACCCGGAAAGCTTCTATCTGCCGATCCGCGACTGGCATGTGCGGCACGCCATCGTGCAGAGTCTGCTGCTGTTCAACGGCACATTCCTTGGCCGGATGATCGTTGGTCCGGGGTTGGCCTTGGCGGGTTTCTGGCGCGCCGAAGCGGGCATGCTCCAGCAAGGTGACAAGAGTATCCACGCCGCCTGGATCCGTCATGCGCTGGGTATGGTGCCCGTTCTCGGGATGATCTGGTTGGCCGGGATCCCCATCTGGCTATATATCTTTGGCGTCGCCTACCCGGCATTGTCGCTGATCATGGTCCGCAGCTATATCGAGCACCGCGCCGCCGAACAGGCTCCGCACCGTACCGTCGTCGTCGAAGGGCACTGGTTCTGGAGCCTGCTGTTCCTCAACAACAATTTTCATGCCATCCACCACGAATGGCCCAGTCTGCCATGGTACAGCATCCCCAAGGCCTGGCGTGCACGGCGTGACGAGGTGCTGGACCAGAACGCTGGCTATTACTATCGTGGATACGGAGAGGTCGCTCGACAGTGGCTCTTGCGCCCGCGCGAACCTGTGGTGCACCCCTTTGTCGGGCATGGAACAGATGCCCGGACGGAGAAAATACCCTGATAGCAGCGCTACAGATGTATGATTGGCCGGAAGTGCAGACCCGGAATGATGCATTCTGGCTGACTGTCCGTGACGCGTTGCGGAGCGAGGGTTTGGCGGCACCTGATGCGCTGGCCCGTCCCAAGGTGCTCTCCGAGCCATGGCCCGATCCAGGATTGCTGCTTGGTCAGACTTGCGGGTTGCCTTATGTCTCGGGCCATTGCGGCAGCGCAGTTCTGGTCGCGCGGCCAACCTATGCGATCGAGGGAACCGGCGACGGAACGTACAGCTCGGCATTGATCTGCCGGGCCGATGACGACCGGGATCTACCGGACTTCAAAAGGACGCGTGCGGCGATCAACGAGGTTGGCAGCCAATCCGGCTGCAACGCATTGGTAGATGCATTTCTGCAGACCGCACCGATCGATGGCCCGCTGTTCCGCGAGGTCGTCCTGTCTGGTGGTCACAGGTTCTCTGCCGGCATGGTGGCCGATAGCAAGGCGGACATTGCTGCCATCGATGCCGTGTCCTGGGCGTTGCACAAGGAATGCGAGCCCAAGGCCCATGGACATTTGCGGGTTCTTGCATGGACCCGTCCCATGCCCGCGCTGCCATTCATTACCGCCCCTTGCATGACAGAACGAATCCCCTTGCTGCGCCGCGCACTCGAAGCGGGTGCTGCCGAGGCAAATGGCACAGGGGCGCCTGTCGCAATCCGCACCGCGAACGATCCGGATTATGATTCGATCCGCACTATGGCGCAGGATATTGCCGGTATTGTGCTGAGCTGATCACGATTTTGCTTCTCAATCGTTCCTTGACCCAATCGTTACACCTCTTGCGCTAGACGCAGTCACAGAAGGCTTGCAGGTTCGTGCCAATCTGGCGCATCCTTAGCGCGGTTGGGGAACCATGCGAGTTTGGGTGCGAGTTTTGGGACGTCTGACCGAGGGGCCATGTCACTGCTTTCTGTGAAGGATCTGACGATCTCCTTTGGTCCAAAGGGTATCGCACCTCCAGTTGTCGAAGGTGTGTCGTTCGACGTCGCGCCGGGAGAGGTGCTGGCTTTGGTCGGCGAGTCCGGATCTGGCAAGACTCTCACCGGGAAATCGTTGCTACATTTGCTGCCCAGAGCCGCGCGCGTCGCCGGCGGCACTGCCATGTTCCACCATGGTGGCAAGAACCTCGACCTTCTTGCGCTGAACGATCGGAAGATGCGGCAGGTGCGTGGCTGTACTATCTCGATGATCTTTCAGGAACCGATGAGTGCGTTGTCGCCCCTGCACACCGTGGGTGCCCAGGTCGCCGAAGTGCTGCAGGTTCATGGCCGCCCCGACGACGGCTCCATCAAGGATCGGGTGCTTGAGATCTTTGGTGAGGTTGGCTTCCCGTCACCCGAACGCGCCTGGTCCGCATTTCCATTCGAGCTTTCGGGTGGATTGCGTCAACGGGCAGTCATCGCCATGGCTATGGTCGGGAACCCCGCCCTCGTGATTGCGGACGAGCCTACAACAGCACTTGATGTGACCACGCAGGCGATGGTGCTTGATCTGCTGAACCGGTTGCAGCGGGATCACAAGACCTCGGTCATCATGATCACCCACGATCTGGGCGTGGTCGCGAACATGGCCGACAAGGTCGTCGTGCTGCGTCGTGGCAAGGTCGTCGAAAGTGGCACGGCGCGTGCGGTGCTGGGCGCGCCGGGACATGGCTATACGCGCGCCTTGATAGCCGCCGCGCCAAAGGTCCCTGATACCTTGACCTGCCATGAGGAACGGGGCAGCGATTCCATCGTTCATGTGGCGAACTTGTCCAAGACCTATCCCGGACGCCGTCATGCGTTCCGAAAACCGGACGATCCCGTGTTGGCACTGGCGGATTTCTCCATGACGCTGGACCGCGGCAAGACGGTCGCCGTGGTGGGTGAAAGCGGATCTGGCAAGTCAACGGTGGCCAAGCTGCTCTTGCGTGCCGAACGCCCGGATCCCGGGGCAGTCATGGAGTTCAAACCACGTGGCGGTAACGCGCAGGACATTCCATCGCTGGACGGAGCGGATCTGACCGCCTTTCGCCGCAAGGCACAGATGGTGTTTCAGGACCCCTATGCTGCGCTCTCTCCACGCATGTCGATCCAGGACATTCTGACCGAGCCTTTGAAGGTTCATGGTGTCGGGAACCGGGGCGAACGTCTGCACAAGGCGGCCTACCTGCTGGAACGTGTGGGCCTCAGCGCCGAGCATCTGGCCCGCTTTCCGCATGCCTTCTCGGGTGGACAGCGTCAGCGCATTGCCATCGCCCGCGCGCTGATCCGTCAGCCCGAGTTGCTGGTCTGTGACGAGCCGACTGCGGCGCTGGATGTCTCTGTGCAGAAGGAAGTGCTCGAACTGCTGGCCGAACTGCGCGAGGAGATGGGCCTGTCCTACATCTTCATCAGCCACGATCTCGCCGTCGTGGCGACATTGGCCGACCGGGTGCTGGTGATGCGCCGCGGGCGCGTGGTCGAGGAAGGTTCGACCGAATGTATCTTCGAAGACCCGCGCCACCCGTATACCCGCGCCTTGATTGCTGCGTCACCGGAACCGGATCTGGATGCCAAACTTGACCTCAAGGCTGTGGCCGCAGGTGCAGGCGAGCCGATGGACTGGCCCGAGCAGTTTCGTTTTCAGGGTACTGACGCCCCAAGCCTCTACGAGGTCGCGCCCGGGCACTATGTAAGGACGTCCGCATGATCCGCAAAACCGCCTCGCGCCTCGCTGTTTGCCTGTTTGCGCTGAGTATCCCCGGTTGGGCACTGGCCTATGACGGTCCGCTGATCGAGACCCTGACCTACGCCCATCAGATCGTCCCTGAAGGCGATTTGCCCGTGATCGAGGACCGTATTCCCGAAGAGCCGCTGGTCGTGGACCTTGCCTCTCGCGGCCGCGTCGAAGGCGAACATGGTGGAACCCTGCGCATGTTTGTCAGCCGGTCCAAGGATGTGCGTTACATGTCGGTCTGGGGCTATGCACGGCTGCTGGGCTACAATGAAAAATACGAGTTGGTGCCGGATATCCTGAAGAGTTATAAGGTCAGCGATGACGGCCGCTCTGTCACGCTTGTTCTGCGCAAGGGCCATCGCTGGTCTGATGGTGCGCCTTTCACCACCGAGGATCTGCGTTACTGGTGGGAAGATGTGGCGATGAACGCCGAGCTCTCGCCAGCCGGTCCTCCGGTCCAGATGCTGGTAAATGCCAAGCCTCCCAAGGTCGATGTGATCGACGAGGTGACCATCCGCTATACGTGGACCGCCCCCAATCCGAGATTTCTGCCCGCGCTGGCGCAGGCGCGCCCTGTCTACATCTACCGTCCCTCTCACTACATGAAGAAATATCACGCGAGCTATGCAGACCCACAAGAGCTGACCGCAATCATCGAGGCATCGGGCAAGAAAACCTGGCCTGCGCTGCACAATCGCATGGATAATCTCTACAAGAACGACAATCCAAAGCTGCCTGTATTGCAGCCTTGGGTGAACACGATGAAGAAGAATTCGCAGCGATATATTCTGGAGCGGAACGCCTTCTATCATCGGATAGACGGGGAAGGGCGGCAGTTGCCCTATCTCGACAAGGTCGAGCTGGAGATTGCGGCCTCGGGTCTGATCCCGCTGAAGGTCTCCCAGGGTGAAGCCACGCTGCAGATCAGAAGTCTCGGGTTCTCGGACGCGCCGGTTCTGAAATCCAAGCAGGATGCCAAGGGTTTCGTAACGCAGTTGTGGCGATCAGGCTCCGCCAGCGAGGTCGCGATCTATCCCAATCTGAACTACACTGACCCCGCGTGGAAGGGCCTGTTCCGGGATGTGCGCTTCCGCAGGGCGCTGAGCATGGGAATCTCGCGCAAGGCCATCAACAAGGTACTTTACTACGGTCTGGCAGAACCCGCTGGCGTCAGTGCGCTGGAAGAAAGCCCGTTTTATGATAAGGGCAACGCCGCCAAGTGGACCCAGTTCGATCTGGACGCTGCCAATGCGTTGCTGGACGAGATCGGGCTGGTCGAACGTAATCCCGCGGGTATTCGGCGCCTGCCAGATGGGCGTCTGATGGAGATCATCGTCGAGACAGCGGGCGAGCGATCCGAGGTGGAAGACACGCTCGAGCTGATTTCCGTGACGTGGCAGAAACTGGGGATACGTTTGCTGGTCAAACCGCAGGATCGCGATGTGCTGCGCAACCGCGCCTTCTCTGGCAAGACCATGATGGTCGCATGGTATGGCTGGAACATCGGTATCCCGACCGCGGTGAATGCACCCAGCGAGCTGGCGCCTGTGGACCAGGCGACGTTCACCTGGCCAAAATGGGGGCAGTACTACCAGACCAAGGGCGCAGCTGGAGAAGCGCCGGATTTGCCCGAGGCGATGCGGTTGATGACGCTGTTCGATCAATGGTCAGCCGCCCCGGATGACGCCAGCAAGTCTGCCGCTTGGCGCGAGATGCTGGCCCTGCATGCAGATCAGGTTTTTTGCATTGGCACCGTCAGCCGTGCCCCCGTGCCACTGGTCCATGATGCAATGCTGAAGAATGTTCCCGCAGAAGGGATTTATGCTTGGGATCCTGGCGGTCAGCTTGGCGTGCACAGGATGGATGAGTTCTTCTTCGAAGGAGGGCGCGTGCGTTGAGTGCTGACTGCTGCATCCGAAACAGGCCTCTAGTATCAGGGGCGACAGCATGCTGATGTTCCTGATCCGGCGCAGTCTGACCATGCTGGTGACGCTGGCGGCGATCTCTGTCCTGATCTTTGGCATCATCAATCTGCCCGAGGGCAACTATCTGTCGAACCAGGTCGCCGAGATGCAGGCCACCGGCGAGGCGGCGGGGATCGCCAAGGCCGAAGCCATGATGGCAGAGTACGCGCTCGACAAGCCTGTCTGGCAACAATATCTGATCTGGGTTGGCTTGGCACCGGGTATCCACGGGTTTTCCGGCTTGTTGCAAGGTGATCTTGGCTGGTCCTTCGAGCTGGAACAACCGGTTGGAGAAGTTGTTGGCGAAACCGCGGCGCTGACTGTTGTCGTCAACCTCGCCGCGCTTTTCTTCGTCTACATTGTTGCGCTGCCCTTGGGCACAATTGCGGCGGTGCGCGCGAATTCGTGGATCGACTATCTGTCCAGTCTGGTTGGCTATATCGGTCTTGCAACGCCGAACTTTCTGCTGGCGCTGATCATGCTGGCCTACGGCGCTCAGTATTTCGATATCCCGATCGGTGGATTGATGGCGCGGGAATACGAAGGCCAGCCGATGAGCTGGGACAAGTTTGTCTCCATCCTGACGCATCTGATTGTACCGACCATCGTGATCGGCACTTCGGCGGCGGCGGCGGTCATGCGCCGCCTGCGTGCAAACCTCATGGACGAGTTGCACAAGCCTTACGTCGAGACTGCGAAGGCCAAGGGGGTCCATCCAACCGTCCGCACCATCAAATACCCACTGCGCATGGCGCTGAACCCGTTCGTCGCTGACATTGGCAACCTGATGCCGCAGCTGGTGTCAGGGTCGGTCATTATCTCGGTCATCATGTCCCTGCCCACGATTGGGCCCATCCTGCTTCAGGCGCTGAAATCGCAGGATATCTATATGTCAGGCTTCATCCTGCTGTTCGTCTCGGCGCTTACTCTGGTGGGAATGCTGATCTCGGACATTCTTCTGGCAATCCTCGATCCGCGTATCCGGGTCGCTGGTCAGCGGAGGAGTGTGTAGATGTCGGATATGCCCCACTACGTCGCTCCCGACGACTATGATCCGCACAGCGACAGGCAGGTGCTTGACCGCGCCGATCTTGATGCGCCGACCTGGGTGCTGGTCTGGCGGCGATTCCGGCGGCACAAGCTGGGTGTCGTGTGCGCCGCATTCCTTGCGTTGATTTACATCTTGCTGCCGTTTGTCGAGGTCATCGCGCCCTATGATCCCAACCAGATCAATGAGGATTCCATATATGCACCCGCGCAGGGTCTCTATCTCTACCACGATGGCGAGTATGTCGGGCTTCACACCTATCGCAAATGGACTGGCTACAATATCGACACCGGCCTGATTGATGAATTCAACGATCTGCGCACACCCCTGCCGGTGCCGGTTTTCACGACTTGCGGCACGCCCTATCGGTTGCTCGGCCTGATCGAAAGCCGATTTCGTGTGATCTGCCCCGCGGAAGGTGGCGAACTTCATCTGATGGGTTCGGACCGTCTGGGCCGTGATGTTCTCAGCCGCATTCTGCATGGTGCGCGACTTTCGATGACCATCGGACTTATCGGCGTGACCGTCAGCTTCGTCATTGGCCTGGTGCTGGGCGGCGCCGCTGGCTATTTCGGTGGCTGGATCGACGCGAGCGTGCAGCGGCTGATCGAGATCTTCCGCTCTCTGCCCGAGCTTCCCATTTGGCTGGCTTTGTCCGCCGCAGTGCCGGTGAACTGGAACAGCCTTGCAGTGTTTGCGATGATATCGGTGATACTTGGGCTTTTGGACTGGCCCGGGCTCGCGCGTGCGGTCAGGTCCAAGTTTCTGGCCCTGCGCGAAGAAGACTATGTCCGCGCGGCCGAGCTGATGGGTGCCAAGCCGTCCCGGATCATTCGCGCGCACATGATGCCGAACTTCATGTCGCATCTGATCGCGTCGGCCTCGCTTTCGATCCCCGCGATGATCCTTGGGGAAACGGCGCTCTCGTTCCTTGGCTTTGGTATCCGCTCACCCTCGGTCAGCTGGGGTCTGATGCTGAACGATGCGTTGAAGGCGGGCATGGGCTCGCTGGAGCTGTATCCCTGGATCCTGACCCCGATGATCCCGGTTATTTTGGTTGTGTTGGCTTTCTCGTTCGTTGGTGATGCGCTGCGTGACGCGCTGGACCCCTACTCCTGAGACTGCGGAGAACAATATGAAACAACGATTGTGGGCCGCAATGCTGTTGCTGTTCGTGGTTCCAGCACATGCCGAGTACACGGTTAAAGGCAGCGTGAATTGCCCCGATGTTGTGAACGAAGACTCGAACGAGCACTATCGCGAGTACAACAGATGGTGGCTTCTCGGCTATCTGAGCGCGCGCAACTATGCAGTTGATCTGCTTGGCGCTGATGGACTTGTCGGCAAGAATGTCGAAGCTGATGAGATCTATGCGATGGGCCTCAGCTTCTGCGAAGCAAACGCTGACAAGACCTGGGATGACGCTGCAATACATGTCTATGAACTACTGGAATGATCGTTGCGAGAGAACGCTGGACTGCGGCCAGTTGATCGCGCAGGTTGCCCGCGCAGCGCAACGTCGGGGGGATCCGTGCCATGCCATTCAACCGTACCATCAAGATTGCGCCATCAATTCTCAGCGCTGATTTTGCGAATTTCGGGGCCGAAATCCGTGCCATCGAGGCCGAGGGTGCCGACTGGGTCCATGTCGACGTCATGGACGGGCATTTCGTTCCAAACCTGACCTTTGGCCCGCCGGCTGTTGCCGCCTTTCGCCCGCATGTGAAGACGATCATGGACGTGCACCTGATGATCTCACTTGTGGATCCCTACATCGATGCATACGCGGATGCAGGGGCAGATATCCTGACCGCACATGTCGAGGCCGGGCCGCATATTCATCGTACGCTACAGGCGATCCGGGGGGCTGGCATGAAGGCTGGTGTGGCCCTGAACCCCGGTACGCCCGCCGAGACCATCGAACATGTTCTGGATCTGGCCGATCTGGTTTGCGTAATGACCGTAAATCCCGGTTTTGGCGGGCAGAAGTTCATCGACATGACCAGCAAAGTGCGGCGTCTGCGCGAGATGATTGGTGACCGCCCGGTGCATGTCGAGATTGATGGCGGCGTGGACCCGGGCACTGCGCCGCTGGTGACAGCTGCGGGCGCCGATGTTCTGGTCGCAGGTTCTGCTGTGTTCAAAGGCGGATCCGTAGACTCGCCCGAGATCTATGGCCGGAACATCAAGGCAATCCGCGACGCGGCGACGAGGCGTCACTGACCTCTCTCTCTTGAAGACTGGAAACCTTTGACGCGTGTTGGCGCGCTGCACGCTTGTCTCTGAGTTACATTGTCGATTGGTCGCGTCGAAACCCACGGCGCCCCGGAGATCGCTCCTTCCGAGGCTGGTTTATCCTGCGATAGTGCCAACGGCCCGTTGTCGTTCGATCCGCGAAGCAGAGGTTCTGACCTTTGAGGCGAAGTGCACCGTTACTGACGGTTTTGCCAAAGTAGTACATAGCTTGACGGTGTCGGTGACCGGGGCAAATGACGCGCCGGTCTTCCTCGAAACTGATCTCAATATCCAGAAGAACGGCGCTGTCTTGGGCTCTGTTGCAATCGAGGATCGGGCCCATGCCCGCGAGGAGTTGACCCACCCATTGCTGGTGGGACGGATGCGCCCGCATTCAGCCTGATTGATCGCGGTGTGCTTGCGTTCAGCACGCCTGTGGATTTCGAGCCACCTGTGGATGCGGACGGTGACCGATCCGGACCAGGGCACGGACATGCAGTTGTGCACGGTCTCGGTGCAGACTGACCCAAGGGGTGACAAGCTTGTCAATCGTTTGATTCAGGACGGCAATGGCTTACTGCGTGGCATCCCAGAAGATTACGTGTTCCGCCCGCTTGGTGGACCGCGCAATCTACTGGCTCTGATGCAGGGCGGTGAAGATACGATCCAGTTCTTTGGCAAGACGTCGAATGGCTTCGTGGAAATTGACTTCATTGTAGGCTTTGGCGGCGACGATGTGCTTGACCCAAGGCAAAACATAACACAAAATTCGAATATGTTTTTGCAATCAACATTCCTGGCGGCGTTTGCGCTGCTTGTCGCCAGTTCGGCCAGCGCCGATCAGGCGATTTCTGACCAATATCCAGGTTCTCCTCTGTACCAGAAGCCGGTCGAAGTTATCCCGCATGTCTGGTCCGCTATCGGAGCCACAGCGCCTCCAAGCTATGAGAACACGGGCCACAACAACAACCTCTCGTTCATCGT